>CAZYBD010000210.1:0-16345 GCA_964645515.1 uncultured Dehalococcoidia bacterium
GGCATGTAGAGGCTCACCGTCGTCGTCCAATCCGTACCAGAATGCGTTGACATCCGCGTCCTCCAGCCAAACGGACAGTCGCTGGACATCTTCCTTAGATGGCGATGTGAGCGCAACCGTTGGAAGCATGGGTACCCTCAAACCGACGGTAGGATAAGTGGCAGATTTTGAGAAGCAGCAAATAATATCTTTAATTGAAATAGCTTACCTTGTCAATCAGACCGCCAATTGTTGTGGCGATTAGTATACCTCGTGGGCTATCTCAGGCTACATGGTGGGTTGTCGGGATCTATACGATTCCTGCGGGACTTCTCATGGAGGAAAGTTGCGCGAGAACACGTTGAAGGCGAGACCAATGAATGGAAAAGCAACTTTGGAAACCATGATCACGTTCCTGGCACTGCCCGTCGTAGAAATGCTGGGCCATTTGAGGTCCGACTGGGTGTTGGTCGACAATGAGCCCGGCTCTATCGCCGTAGCCTCTCGGAGGACGTGTTACGGGCCTCCGAGAGGCGCCCATCATGCTGCCGGTGGCCAACGTGCCGAAATTCATCTCTCCGTTCATGGACCGGGGCTCCTGAGGCGTTCAGATCCTCAAGTAAACACGGCCCAAGAGAGCTAAGGTGCGGTGGATGCCCTGAAATAGCATCCCTAAAGTCACAGGGACATCTTCACCAAGAGTCGCTCTATGGCTACTGGTTTGACCCGACTGCTGGCGAGTACGTGGCAGATGCCAACCGCGAGACTCCGGCCCGCGTGATGTTGGAGGAGGGAGGGGCCATCGACAACCTGGAGTAGTCCAGGTCGAATCCGACGCTATTCAGCCCGCCAGTCCGCCAGGACCTCGGGAGCCGGGAGGTCCGTACCTATCAGAGGCTTCACCTTGGCGTCCCGCCAACGTGCGTATTCGGAGTCTGAAGCCATCATGCGTTCGACAATCTTGTCCGGATCATCCGCTTCCAAGTAGGTTATTAAAACGTCGCCGAAAGGTGTGTGCTGGAGACAGACATACTCTCTGGTAACTCCCATCACTGCCCGGTTAGCGAGGCATTGCTCTTCTCTGGACCCCTGCATTTCGGTGAAGACTGCTTTCAGAGATTCGTTATTATCCGAAGACGCCGGAAGCATCCTCATTATTAATCTGGAGGCCATAGTCACTCCTTCTTTAAGTCCAATTACAGATCCGAACTAGCCGCTGTCGATTGTAACACCGGGTTTTGGAAATTCCCGGATTCTACTGGGGGCCCTTTTCATCCATGAGCCGTGCAACCTGGAGATTTATGTCGCCTCCCAAAGTCTGGAGTTTCTGAGCGACTCTCTGACGACGGTGCTGTGGGTGGTTTTGGTTCAGTTTCCATTTACCCTGTAGAGAGGTTATCTCTATCTCGAAGGCGACGATGCGCTTGAGCATCTGGTCCGAGTGATCGGTACTGAAATCTGGTCTCCACGGCTGTGGTTGGGACGCCTCGTGTTGTTCTGTTAGCCGCCTGACGCTCTCTTCCAATCCCGACCTATCTTCTACGGCCCTGAAGACTCCAGTGGCATGGACCGCTACGTAATTCCAGGTGGGCACAGCAGTATCTTCTTCTCCGTACCAAGTTGGCGACACGTACGTGTGTGGACCGTGAAAGACTACCAGCACCTGCTGTCCGTCAGCGTACCGCCATTGACGATTCGCTTTGGCCATGTGCCCAAGGATGATCCCTTCGTCACCGGAATTTTCATCTAAGACAAAGGGCAGATGGCTGGCCATGGGTTCGAGACCAGTGTGGGAGAACAAGATACCGAAGTTGTTGCTTTTCATGAATTGGTGCAGCTTCGATCTATCAGTAACCTCGTAATATTTGGGAAGGTACATCAAAAATCCCCCGGGGAAATTCTTAAAGTTAAGGGTGTGTTGAGCACGATAGAGGCACCTACTTTACACCGATAGATTGACGTACATGAGGAACGGCACGACCGTTGACGGGCCGGCTTCAACCAAAAAAAGTGGAGGCCATTTGCACTCCACTTCAACTTCAGTTAGGGAGTCAGCGTTTACAACTGCGTGGCTGCTGGCTCGCGGCAGATTGATTTCATTGGGCCTATTTGCTGCATAAGCAGATTGAAGTTTTCGAAGGTGTAGAGCCCGGGCCCGTCCCATTTGACCAGATCCGTGTTAGGGCGTAGTTCCGACAGGAGGGCGTGAGAGCCTCCAGGCACTGCTGACAGAGTCACCGGACCTGAGACCGCAGGACGTTGGTGCCTTTTAGATATTTGTTGACCAGTTCCTGGGGTTCCTTCTCCGTGTTAACCAGTATAAGAATCCTGATACAACGCACCAAACTCCCGGGCACAGCCACCTCAGTCGCCCCCATAAGGGCGGTGTTGTTCCAACCTAGCTTGCGCGCCGCAGCGGCTGGAAACGCGGCGTTCAGGTCGGGCGTCATGGTGAAGTAGACGGCCGCCAGCGAACTTTCCTCCAGGCCGTTGGCTTCGATGAGCACTTCCAACAGCTCGGTGGTTGCGGCGTGTATCGCCGCGGCGGAATTTTCGTCGGCGGTGGTCGCTCCGCGTATCCCACGGCAAACGGTCATAAGGTATTTCCCCCTTTGTGAACGCCGGTATTGGCAATACCGGCGTTAATGGGTTTTGGAAGTCCGGCCAAATCGGCAACCAGTCCGGCACTCCGTTCCACCAACTGGTCTCTAGGAGAGTCCAACATCACCCTCACCAAGGCGCTTCCCACCACGGCGGCATCGGCAACCCTCCCGACTTCTTCCACGTGTTCCCGTCGTGAAATACCGAACCCCACCGACAGTGGCAAATCCGTGAAGGCTCTGACTCGGCTCACCAGCTCGAAACTACGTCCGGAAATCTGGTCTCGGGCTCCGGTGACGCCGGTCAGACTGATGCAGTAGACGAATCCGCTGGCCCCCTGGCAGGCCTCTTGGATGCTGGCCTCGCTACTAGTGGGCGCCAGGAGCGGTATCACCGATATGTTTCTGGCGTTGCAGGCGTCGGTCAACGGACCAGACTCGAAGCCAGGGAGGTCGACAGTAATCAGCCCGTCCGCTCCTGCCTGGTGACACCGGGCGGTAAACTGCTCGATGCCAAAGTTCAACACCGGATTGTAGTACCCCATGAGAATCAAGGGCGTCTCTGGAACGACAGGCCGGAGTTCTTCCACCACCTGTAGACAGTCCTCCAAAGTGGTCCCGCCCCAAAGCGCCCGGTAGCTCGACTCCTGTATGGTCGGTCCCTCCGCCAACGGATCACTGAATGGCACACCCAACTCCACGGCGTCGGCGCCGGCCGCCACCAGAGCGGGGACCAGTTCCCGTGTTGCATTCAAATCGGGAAATCCAACAGTCAGAAATATAATGAGTCCGGGGCGTTCTCGCTCCCGGACATCATCGAACATTCGCTGAATTCGTTCCTTGCCCATTACCCGGTCCTCATCAGATGGAAAACGCAGCCTCCGGCCCTGTATTACCTGTGTTGGAGAAGAATTTAACCCACCTCGTCGGACGTGTCTAGCCCCCCCAAATTCCGACGCCCACCGCCAGTGCGTTCTGGCCAGCGTGGGCCGCGATGGCCGCCCACAGAGAACCGGTGCGCCAGTAAAGCCACGCTAGCAACAAGCCCGTGACAAAGATGGGGATTACCACACCCCATGCCAGGTGGAAAGCGCTGAATACCAACGCGCTTGCTATTATCGCCCACCACGGACCGAAGCGCCGCAGAAGCCCCGAGAATATGAAGCCACGGAAAAAAACTTCCTCGGCTATAGGCGTCATCAACGCCAGCGCTTGGAACGTTAGGAGCACGGCGGTGCCGTCGAAGGCGATGTCGGCGTCGAGTTCCGGAGGCTCCAATACCCCGACGTCCAACCAGTTGACCACCACTGAGTAGACGGACGTGCATACCAGACTAGCACCCAATACGGCGGCCGACAGTAGGAAGGTGCGCTTGGCAGGCAGACGGAAAGAGTTCAGACCCAGAGTAGTAAATGGAGACCGGCAGTGGCGGAGGCCTAGGAACCAGACGGTAGCGAGAACGGCGGAGGCCGTCAGGTGGACGCTGACCCAGGTGGCGACGGCGTCTTCCTGAGAAGAATAAATGGCCGCAACTCCGGCTGCAGCGGCCGCCGCTACGAACAGCAGTATGAGAACGATGACTATTCCCAGGAGTATCTGACCGACGCCCCAGGGAACGTCCCAATGGCTCTGTTGGTCTAGGGGTTCAGCAGCCACATCGGAACGATGAAGTAACCGCTGTCCGCAATCCTGACAGTAAAAGGCGCCCGCTACCTCCTGGCGGCCGCACATGGCACACTGCAAATCGAGTCTCCGGCGGACAGAGTGGGTCATGCTTCCCGCCCGACCATCAACCCGCGATGCCCCGGCGATCCGCATCACGGACGGGGCTCTCACCTGTCAATCATTAAGTTGGGGTAAAGTATATCAACGTCGTCAAACGTGCAATTGGAACGAGTCTATACATGCCTGCTGGATCCACCGCCATTATTCTCGAACACAATTGCCAAACCGACATTGGTCGGCCATAATATTAGCTCCCGACACACGGCCGGTTTCCTTTAATCAGGCCCAGGTAGAGGCGCGACCAATGCCAGACGGAAAGCCACTAACCCGAGAGATATTTGATGGTATGGCGGCCCAACTGGGTATTTCCGGATCGCCAGACCATTTGGACGAACTCTTCTCTTTAGTCCGCTTGATGATAGCCGGTGCGGATTCGCTGCGAGACATCGACGTATCCGCGGCGGAGCCGGACATGGTGTTCGTCCCACGGAGGGAGTAGCCCGACCACTGTCTCCAATTTACCACCCATTCAACAACACGGTGCAAAACCGCAAGGGAGACTACCGGCGATGGACGAGTTGGAAATTTGCTACATGAGCGCGGGCGACCTGTCCCGGCTGGTGAGCAAAAAAGAAATTTCACCGGTGGAAATAATCGACGCCCATCTTTCCCGCATACAGGCCACCGAGCCTTTTTTGAACTCGTTTATAACGCTGCTGGCCGAGGAAGCCAGGGCAGCAGCCCGTCAGGCGGAACGAGATATTCAAGGTTGGAGATACCGGGGTCCACTTCACGGGATTCCAGTTGGCCTCAAAGACCTATACAACACCCGCGGCGTGAAGACCACCTCCGGCTCCAAAATATTCGACAACTTCATACCCGAAGCAGACTGCACGGTGGCGGCCCGGTTCCACGAGGCCGGAGCCATATTGCTGGGCAAGTTGAACATGAACCAGTTCGCGGCGGGCCCCACCGGGGAAAACCCCGACTACGGCCACATGCACAATCCCTGGGACCTGGAAATGATGACCGGAGGGTCCAGCGGCGGCTCGGGCTCGGCGACAGCCTCCGGCCAATGCACCATCACCACCGGCAGTGATACCGGCGGGTCGATCAGAATTCCGGCGTCTCTTTGCGGCATAGTTGGTCTCAAACCAACCTACGGACTGGTGAGTCGCTACGGCCTGACTCCTCTGGCCTGGTCCTTGGATCATCCGGGCCCCATGGCCCGGACGGTTGAGGACGCCGCTTTGTCCATGAACGCCATCGCTGGCCACGACCCCATGGACGTGGCTTCGGCCAACGTTAGCGTTCCCGACTACTCCAAAGCGTTAATCGAGGATATTCGCGGTCTGCGGATCGGAGTACCCAAAGAGTATTTCGAGGCACCGTTGGACCCGGAAGTGAGACAAACGGTACAGACCGCTCTCAGTGAGTTCGAAAGCATGGGGGCGGAGGTCCGAGAGGTCTCGTTCCCATTGTTTGAGCGGTCCGCAGCGATCTCCACGGCAGTCGGGTTGACGGAAGCCGCTGCCCATTACCGCGAGATAATCGAAAAGGACGGCGATAAAGTCTACACTCCGGTCCGACTGCGACTGCAGGGCGGCCTTTTCATCAGCACGGCCGACTACCTGCGGGCCCAACAGGTCAGATCCCTCTTCGCCCGGCAGAACCGGGAGTTGTTGCAAGATGTCGACCTTCTGGCCGGGCCAACTGCGCCGGTAACAGCTCCCAAGATTCTGGCGGGGACAGTAATCGCAGGAGGACAGGAAGTCAGCACCGTCGAGGCTCTTACCCAATACACCCGGCCCTACAACATCACCGGATTTCCGGCCATATCGGTCCCCTGTGGATTTTCCAGCTCCTGTATGCCCATCGGTCTCCAACTAGTGGGCCGACCGTTCGACGAGATGACGGTCCTGAGGGTGGCCTACGCTTACGAACAGGCCACAGATTGGCACATCCGGCGTCCGAGCATATAGCAATAATGGACAGGCGGTTAAGGGCGGCTATTGCCGGTTCCTTGGGTATGCTGCAGCGTGGTTCCCACCCTGCAGTCATTTAGAATCAAGTTCAGACACATCCAAAGGCCGTCTTGGTCCATCAATTTCCTGGTCGACTTATGCGGCCAGCCCACCAACCGGAGTGCGACCATTGCCCGAATTTCCTGCGATCACCCCTGAAATTACAACAGTAACCTTCGATCTCTGGCAGACGTTACTGGTCGACAAACCCGACCTAGGCCGCACCCGAGCGAATGCTCGACTGGCGGGTACGCAACGGGTATTAGAAGACGCGGGTAAAGGCTATGATTTGGAGCGAATCTGCGATGCCTATTGGGCCTGCAATCGGAAGTGCCGCGAAATACGGGAACGACACTTAGACGTTAGTTTCTCGGACCAAGTTGGAATTTTTGTCGACAGCATTGATTCCGGGTTGGTGGAAACCCTGAATCGGGAATCCCCAGGTTCGATGGGAGCGATCACACGGGTATACGCCGATTCGTTTTTGGAGTTCCCCCCTCCAGCCCACGGAGACGCGTTGACAGCACTCCGCGGGATTAAAGATTTGGGACTGCGCATTGGCCTGATTTCCAACACCGGGATGACCCCCGGTGCTACGTTCCGGACTTATTTGGCCAATACAGGCATGTTGGGCTATTTCGACGCTTTGACTTTTTCCGATGAAGTGAAACTGTCCAAGCCGTGTAATGAAATCTTTTTGATGACCCTACGTTCGTTGGGAGCATCCCCCGCCCAAACAGTGCACGTGGGCGACCATATACAGCACGATATCGCTGGGGCAAAGGAATGTGGGCTGAATACCGTCTGGATTACAGGCTTCTCAGAAAGGACGGAACCAGACGACCCCTGCACCGAACCGGACGAGACGGTAGACTCTCTGGGCGAGGTTGTACCAGCGATCGCTAGGCTGTCCCAACTCAAATCACCCGTTAAAAAATAGACCCCATGACTGGGGTCCAAAGCAAATTATTCGACGAACCCCCGTTCTACTGATGTCCAATGCCCGATTTTGTATATCGCTCATACCTCGGTCAGCCTTGACAGCGGCAAAACCGCGGTGATAACGTCGAGTTGCTGTCATCTAGGGAGAATTTATGTTTACCATTGGTGCTACTACGGTTAACAATTGGTGGATTGAACCGTAAAGCGCCTAATTGGTGGCAGAAAATGTATAAATGCGACTGGTAGCGGGTGGATAATCAGGAAGAGTCCGGTCAGGTAGACGACGCGTCTGAATTGGACGAACTGTGCCAAGCCGTCTTTTCTCAACGGCAGCTGATCCTAGTCAGCAATCGCGGGCCAGTAGAACACCAAATCTTACCCGATGGACGTCCTGAAGCCCGACGCGGCAGCGGCAGCGTGGTCACGGCCTACAGCTCTCTTGCACAGAAATTTGCGTTCACCTGGATCGCCAGCGCTATGGGGGAGGGCGACCGGGTAATTTCCAACAACGGTCAGAGCCCTCGGCTAAAATCGCCCCTTCCCGGCCATAAGATCAACCTACGGTACGTAGTTACGCCACGGCGAGTCTACCATAAGTACTACAACATCCTCTGCAACCCTCTCCTGTGGTTCCTACAGCACTATATGTGGAACCCGCCGTACAACCCTAATGTGGACGCGACGGTCCACGATGCTTGGGAAAGCGGTTACATCCCGGTTAACCAGGCTTTCGCCCGTTCGGTTATTGAAGAAGCCAAAGGACTAGAGTCCCCGCCGATCGTTATCGGGCACGACTACCATCTCTACCTCATGCCCGAATTTGTGCTGAAAGAGGTGCCAGACGCCGTTATCCAGCACTACATTCACATCCCTTGGCCTACTCCTCTCTACTGGCACATGATCCCAAGTTATATCACCCGCCGGATCTGCGAATCCCTGTGCGCGACCGACATTCTCGGTTTCCAGACGCCTCAGGACCGGAGATGTTTCTTGGACACCGTGTGCGAGGTCGTACCGGACGCCGTCGTAGACCCGGTTAACTTTACAGTGGATTTCAATGGACACCGCTCGACCGTCAAAGTCTATCCTCTATCGATAAATGTTGACGAAGTAAAAAGGATCGCCAACTCGCCAAGGGCCTTGGAGTACGAGGCGCGGTTGGCCACCGAAGCCGGTGAAATCACCATCGTCCGCATTGACCGAGCAGAACCCAACAAGAACATCATCCGCGGCTTCCGGGCCTACGACTTGCTGTTGTCCCGCCACTCCGAACTCAAGGGTCGGGTCAAGTTTCTGGCATTTTTGGTGCCCTCCCGCACTCACATTCGTCAGTACCAGCGTTACATGGACGAAGTACAGCAGTTGATAGAACAGATCAATAATAACCACGGAACCGATGATTGGACTCCGATAGTCCCCTATATAGAAAACAACTACACCCAGGCCATCGCTGGGATGAAACTTTACGATGCTCTTCTGGTCAACACGATCGTCGAGGGTATGAATCTAGTAGCCAAAGAAGGCCCGGTAGTCAACGGCCGAGATGGTGTGCTGGTCTTGTCACGCAGCAGCGGAGTACACTACCAGCTCTCAAACGGCTCGCTAAGCGTATCGCCCACCGACATCGAGGGTACGATGAAGGCATTGCACGAGGCTATTACGATGTCCCCGGAAGACCGCAAACAACGAGCAGCGCTGCTGGTAGATTCCGTGTGCCGTGAGGATATCGACGACTGGATTACTAATCAGTTGGAAGACATCTTACGTCTTCTGTAGAACCCTGGATCAGTACAGACTCTCTCTCGCAAATGGCTTCCAACTTACTCCCGTCACGTCAGCCGTCGGTTTGCTTTGGCCACCTTTCCGTTCGAACGTCTCAATCAGCTGGATTAATGCATGGCAAGAGATTAAAGTGGAAGCCTGGTATAGTCGTTTATATCAAGAAACCTCTACCCTCTTCCTTCAAGCCCGGATCGGTCGGTCGTAGACATCTTCCGGGACCGCAGGATTAGCTGAATGGAACAGTTGTTTGACCCCGGCCTTGGTGGCAGTAACCGTCCCGAAATACAGCTTTGCATCTTCCCCCACCTTAGAGAATTCCTAGTGTTCGTCGCCAGAGAAGGCCAACCTCAAGTGATCCTCTTGAGCGCTGATGAGGTCTTTGGCGAGGAATTCTACCGGGCAGTAGAGATCGAATTCTCGGAATCGCTCAGAGATTCCAGCGACTTCCCATTCGCCCATCTGATCAACCTGCCTATAGCCATTGAAGAGACCGTCCGTGATGTGGCGATGACGTTCATCCTCGACCAGTTGGGCGTCCAGGTGGACGACGAAAAAGAAATCCCCGGAGTCGTAGTCTATGTAGTTAGCGGCGGCGCCCTGGCCTCGCATACCGAGTTGGTCCTGGAAGGCCTGTCTGAACTGCTGAAGGCCAACTTCAACGATGAATTTGTTTCTCAATGGGATCGGAAGATCGAGGAAATGATCTCGGAAGAAACTTCTACCCTGGAACGCCTGAACCGGCAGCAGATTACCGAAGCGTTAAAAGGCGATTCTCCCGATTACTTCACTCTCTGGGAGAGCCGCAATTAGCAGATATCCTACCCCAGTGCCCAAGAGACTAAGAGGCGCCCAAGTCCGCTAGCGACCGCTCCCTTTCCCTGGCTTCAGATCACCTGATCAACCAATACGTCAATCCCCGAGCCAGTAGATGATAATCGCCCCGGGCAGCGGATTCGATTTGCCTTCCGTGGTTCTACATGCCCTCGCCGACGTCAACATGATCCTTCAATGTCCGACCTAGAGTATCTTGAGGTGTTGGACTATTTGGAAACGGTCACCTCGATCTTGGCTGTCCTCGGCTATGGAGACCCAACTGAGAATGGAGACCGGTTAGCCGCCAAGTCCACCAGGATCGTACAAGCCGAAGACGTTACCATTGGAATGGCCCACAACATCCAGCTGCCCGGCCCCAGGATTCCCAGCAGTACGGACGGCACCCGGTTGGGGTTGCATCCCACCCGCTCCAGGAGCATCCTGTCGCTGAAATTCGGCGACTCCCCGGAAGAAAAATGGTCTGTTACTGGGACAATATCCTGTTAGTGAATCCGGGAAGTCCCACAACCCTGAGGAGACGGCACCGGCGAAACGAGCTGGGAACCATCGGCTTTCAGATATTCATGCAATATTAATGCAAAATCGGGAAAGATCCGCCTCTTGAAACTCGAAACCGAACCTATCAGTGCCGAGAGGACTAAGCCCCAGCTGCTGCAGCTCTCGACAGCAATCCACAGATTCCACCTCCTTCCGACTTTGCTCAACATCAATGGAAATGCATGTCGTCCAGCGCGCAGTTAAGGGTCTTGTCTCGCGAACTGGACTTCACTCAAGGTTGGCCATCCCAGAGTTTTCGTCGCTATGCACCTCAGAACGATCGTTTTGAGGTAATGCCCATCCCTCTCTACCACTTGACTGGTGAAAAACTCGACCACTAGAGATGCCTATCCCCAAAGGTTTCACTCTGATTTCCCGACGCCCATCTGGTAAGCAAACAGTAGGACTGGCTATCACTTTCCCAAATTACAGATTCGTCATATAATCATTCACGCTCTAAAAGTACGGACGGTGCCCCGTCCGGTCGTCCAAGTCCAGTTGACCCACAGTTGAGCATCGTGGACATCGGGCGACATCCAAATCAGGAGCCACCAGTCATTTTTGGAGGTGATATCGTGCCAATCATCAAGAATGGGTCCGGCTCGATCGAAGAAGGCACCCCCGCCGGCGTGGAGGTTCGGGAAATAGTCAACGCTGCCCAGGGAAGTACTGCCCTGAATATGGGAGTGGTCACTATTTTCCCCAACACCAGGGTGCCCAGACACAACCACGCGAATACCGAACAAGCGATTGTGGTACTGGAAGGGAAAGTTACCGTGATTCTTGGACGCGACCGCCAAGTACTAGGGATTGGTGATGCGGCGCTGATCCCAGCCGGCGCTACGCACGGTTACATCAACGCCGGTGAGGAACCCGCACGAGTGCTCTCCGTGTATCCAACACACGAAGTCCAGCAGGTATTAACGTCGCTCGAACATACCTCCGGGTATCAATCGGAGAAGGGCCTAAGCGGCAACTTGGCCCCGGACGGTTCGTACGCCGGCGGGACACGTTAAGAGCAGTCCGTCAGCAACGCCGCTGAAGCCCTCGTGCGGCCCAAGAACAGGCGCCCCCGTCGGCTGTATGTGCTCTAGCATTCAACCGACGAGAGCTCAGTTAGTATCACTGTCAATCTAATAATTGATAATGGGAATTGATATCGCTGACACGTTGACATTTTTTTTGAGAAGGCTACAATTGGGTCTAGCTTCACTAGGCCATACGAAGAAGGAGTAGGCATGCCAGATTTTGACAAAATTATTCGCAACGGGACAATTGTGGATGGAACTGGTGGCACCCCCGCATTTAAAGGTGACGTAGCCATCAAAAATGGCAAGATCGCTATGATTAGCGGACATATCAAGGGTTCCGCCGCTGAAGAGTTAGATGCCACAGACTGTGTGATCGCTCCTGGGGCAATCGACCTACACAACCACTATGACCTACAGCTGAATTGGGATCCGTATGCAACTATGTCCGGTTGGCACGGTGTAACCTCTGTGGCCATAGGGCAGTGCGGTTTCGGTTTCGCTCCTTGCAAACCTGAGGATCGAGACGCTGCGATGCGCTTACTTACCCGCATCGAAGCAATCCCCCTGAGGACCATGGAGCTAGGTCTAGGATGGGAATGGGAGACCTTCCCCCAGTGGATGGACCTTATTGACAGCAAGCCTCTGGGCGTTAACGTCGGCGCTTTGGTACCTTTCAACCCTCTGCGTCTCTATGTCATGGGCGTGAACGAATCCAGGGAAAGAGTCGATGCAACTCCGGAAGAAACCAAACAGATGCAAGCAATCGTCCGGGAGGCTATGCAAGCCGGTGCATTCGGCTGGTCCTCCATGAAGACCCTGCTCAACCGTCCTGACGATGGCCGCTTCATCCCCTCGCAGGTTGCATCTAACGCAGAGTATCTGGCCTTGGCCGAGACCATGGCCGAATTCGGTGTAGGCAGCATTGGCTGGACCCGTGGACAAGCAGAGCGCCCGATCCCGGAGGGTGAGCCTGATCTGATGTCAGGGTTCGGTATCACAGCGGATCCTTCTACTGGACTTCAATTCAATGCGGTGGAAGGTGATGTCCGAGGCGAGGGCCGAGACAACTTCTTAATCGAAATGACCAAGGCCTCCGGGCGGCCCTTCCAATGGGGCGGGGTCAACTACAGCGAGGCCGATCCAGAGCGTTACAAAGAGCAGCTAGAGTACTTGGAAAGAGCCAACAGTGAAGGGGCACGGATGTTCGCCCAGGCTTCAGGAGTCGAAGTTTCTCCGATCTTCGAATTGGCCGAGTACAACGGTTTCGATGCATTGCCTAACTGGATTGACCCATTCGTCGGCACCCCCGAAGAGCGGATGGCAAAGCTTAACGCCCCCGGTGTCCGGGACCGGATGAAGCAGGACGTAGACGGTGCAGCAACTGGGACCGGTGCCGCTGGCTCCGGGCAAGGCGGAACCGCCGATATCGCGTCCAACTGGCAGAAGATGCGGGTCGTCGAAGTTCGAAAAGACTCGAACCTGCAATATGAAGGTATGACAGTCGCTGAATTAGCCGAGGCCACTGGCAAGCATCCCATGGACGCCATGCTAGACCTGGCTATTGACGAGGATTTGACAACCGAGTTCTCCACTGACCCCACGACGGGGACGGATGACGCGGCAATGAAAGAGATCCTCAACCACCCTTACACCCACCCATGCGTATCAGACGGTGGCGCCCACGTACGTTACCTGACGGTCGGAGTCTGGCCGGTAAACTTCTTGGCCACGTGGGCCCGTGACAAGCAAATCATGTCACTCGAGAAAGCCCACTACAAGATGAGCGCATTGCCAGCCAGCATCGCCGGATTTACAGATCGTGGTGTAGTTAAAGAAGGCTTTGCCGCTGACCTAATCGTCTATAACTTGGACGAGCTGGGTTTGCAGTACGATACGCCAATCTACGACGACGACTTCCCAGGTGGAGAGCGCAGGCTGATCCAGAAAGCTAAGGGCATCCGGTACACTTTGGTGAACGGTGAAGTCACCTTTACCGAAGGCACCGTTTGCACCGATGCAACCCCTGGTAAGCTCCTGCGGAGCTACGACATGGTGAGCCGGTAAGCCTCATCATTCGGTAGCAGCACACACAGGAACCAAATAAAAGAGGCGCCGTGTTTGCGGCGCCTCTTTTATTTGGAGATGGCCCACCACACACGCTCCGCGGGTTAATTCCGTCTTGGACAAACCCTAAAAACAACGTAGAGGCCATTTACCCTTGGCGGCCGTACTACCGCAGCAATCCGGCCCAATGCAGGCTGGCTCGGTTCAGCGACCCTGGGGATAGGATATCTTCCATCGGGTTCAGGATCGCTCAGTATGTCCGTCGGGCAGAGACTTGAGGGAAACCAGCGGGACGGTTCCAACACCCAGCCGAACTTGTTGCTGTCCGACAGGTGTACCCAGGGCATGTCCACTTTATGGTAAATCACTAATACTTATACAAGGGGCTTCCTCAGAGACATCGACCAAGGCTACCGCATGTCCCAGAAGATGGCACCAAAGGAATCGACGATAAACGCGGCTTCCATTTTATCGTCGCAAAATCTGTCGACTCCCTGGACGTCGAACAGCATCGGCCGTACGGCAGTACACTCACATCGCTGTGCTTTTACCTGGATCGAGAAAGTACGCCTGATTCATGGGCATAGGGCCCGTTCGACGGACATTCGTCTAACCGCTGCAAAGTCCACCACCAAGCCTTTAGAGAGTGCTTGAGGAGGCATTCTCTAAAGGCTGACCTCATAATCTATATCGTAGTGACCCAGCCATAACGTTAATTGCTTTAACGTCAATCACTCCCAAAGGGCCTTCTTGAACTCGTCGCTGTCTAGCTTGCCCGTGTATCCACCACTACCGATTCCTTGACCTTGGTGACGAAGCTATTGATAGAGTAGAGTAACCTGTACATCTGGTGTCTCGGCACATAGTATCGAGCAACCCAGCATCAGAACCCTCTCTCTTTTACTTAGGCTCAGCTTGCTACCGCAGCTTCGGCCAGTGGACTGCGGGCCTGGGTCTACCTCAACAAAAAACACCGCTAAATTAGCGGTGTTTTTAATTATTTCCCGGTCCGACGGATTTCAATAGTTGCTAGCTACCCTCTCGCCGGCCCTTCCTAAACCTTGTCTATCAACGGTGTAACCTTCAAGAAGACAGGTGCAAAGACAAGGGACACAATGGCCATTAGCTTCAACAAGATGTTGAGGGAAGGCCCAGAGGTGTCTTTGAACGGGTCGCCGACCACATCCCCTTCCACAGCCGCCTTGTGTGCTTCCGACCCCTTCCCACCGAAATGACCCAGTTCCACGTACTTCTTGGCATTGTCCCAAGCGCCGCCAGCGCTGGCCATCATGATAGCCAGCATAAACCCAGACCCCACCGAGCCTATCAACAGGCCTCCCAACGCTTCGGTCCCAAGGATGAACCCAGTGGCGACGGGGGCAACGACAGCCATGGTGCCTGGAATAATCATCTCCCTGAGAGCGCCTCTAGTGCTGATATCGACACAGCGGGCGTAGTCAGGCAGGGCGGTCCCCTCCATCAGCCCCGGTATCTCACGAAACTGGCGGCGCACCTCGTTCACAATGGAATAGGCGGCGCGTCCTACCGCGTTCATAGTGAACGCCGAGAATAGGAAGGGCAACATTGCCCCTACCAATACGCCTACGATAGTCGTGTGCTCCAGCAGGCTGATACCCGATACGTCAATATCAGCGGCGGCGGCATACGCCGCCAATAGCGCCAAGGACGTTAAGGCCGCTGAACCGATGGCAAACCCTTTGCCGGTGGCCGCGGTGGTGTTACCCAAAGCGTCCAAAGCGTCGGTCCGCTCCCTCACCTCGGGATCCAGCTGGGCCTGTTCAGCAATGCCCCCAGCATTATCGGCGACGGGGCCGTAGGCGTCGGTAGCCAGAGTAATGCCCAGAGTCGACAACAGCCCGACTCCTGCCAAGGCCACCCCATAGAAACCGGCGAGTTCAAAGGAAATCAATATTGTGATACCCACCGCAAGTAGAGGTATCACTGTGCTGAGCATCCCAGTGGCCAGACCGCTGATCATCACCGTAGCTGCCCCAGTCTGGGTAGTCTCGGCGATCCGTTGCACTGGCCGGTATTCGTACGAAGTGTAATACTCCGATGAGGTCCCAATTACCAGCCCGGCCGCCCGCCCCACCAAGATGGCCCAGAACCAATAGCACTCCAAAACCATGGCCAAAATGACCACTAAGGCGAAAACGGCGATCAATATTGCGGCCGCAAAAATACCTCTCCGGAGTGCCCATAGCAACTGTCCAAAGCTGGCACGTTCTCCACTGCGCACCACGAAGGTCCCAAGTATTGCCGCAACAATGCCGGCACCGGCAAGCAACAGCGGCAAAACTGCCTGATCTGCCTTCCAGCCGTTAGGGTCCGCAGCCAGCAGAGGCACGGCCACAGCCAGTGCAATGGCCGAGATTATCGAGCTGACATAGGACTCGAAAAGGTCGGCGCCCATCCCTGCCACGTCCCCCACGTTGTCGCCCACGTTATCGGCGATAACTCCCGGATTGCGTGGATCATCTTCCGGAATCCCGGCTTCGACCTTGCCGACCAGGTCGGTACCAACGTCGGCTGCCTTGGTGAAGATGCCGCCGCCGACCCTGGCGAAGAGAGCTATGGAGCTGGCGCCGAAACCGAAGCCGGCCACAGCAGTTATATCCTGGAATATGATGTAAAGAACGGTGACGCCAAGCAACCCGATACCAACAACGGTCACTCCCATAACCGAGCCGCTGGAAAACGCTACCCGCAACGCCGGGTTCAGCCCTTGCATCGCCGCAGCGGCAGTCCGTACGTTGGCCCGGACCGCAACACTCATACCGATAACGCCAGCAGTGGCCGAACAGAC
>CAZYBD010000211.1:0-18823 GCA_964645515.1 uncultured Dehalococcoidia bacterium
ACCTTCAAGAAGCTGGCGATGCAGAGGACGCCGGACGGGTCAGAGGACAGATAGAGGCTATATGGTCGACTCTCAACCGCCTAAACTGATCTTCTCCCCAGTCCCGTTCAACTCGGCCAAATCCCCTACGAGCTTTGCAAGGCCGGTGTTCTGGCTCCAACAAAATCCCCTCTCCATTCCGGTAAAAGTCGGAATCCACTGAACCAGGCTTTACGATCCACCTAAAATTGCCGTCGTCCTGTTCCAACGAGTCCGACTTTTTTCACGCGCCCTCAATCTTCCGGCGTCCGTCGGTACTTTGATCTTGGATACAGAGATGGGCGAATGTTATACTCCTACATCTTGCCGATGAGCTGTGCAGGTGTGTAGTGAGGTGAAGTCGTGCGGGCCTTTTTATCCCGTTCCGGTCCGACCACAAACGAGTTGATCTGCGAAATCTGCGGCGGACACATGGTCGAGCATAAGTGTAAAATCCTTTGTCTCAACTGTGGATTCACCCGGGACTGCTCGGACCCATAAGAGTCCAGATGCCGGTTGCAATCCTCGTCCTCTACGACCACAAAGGTCCTGGCATTGAAGACCTAGCCTTGGCTGTCGCCCAAGGCGTATCGAGCACCGGCGTGGGAATCGTTACCATCAAGAAGACCCATGAGGCGGACCGCGGCGACCTAATCAGGGCCGACGGGCTCTTACTGGGATCTCCCAATTGGAGCGGCATCACAGGGTCGTTGAAACAATGGCTGGACGACCAAGGAGACCTGTGGGAGGAGCGGGCGCTGGCCGGACGCCCGGCCGCTGCGTTCACTTCCGGTTGGGGCCGCCATTCCGGCATGGAAATGACGTTGCTGCAGGTGGTCCACTGGATGCTGGCCTGTGGGATGATCGTGGTCGGCCTGCCATGGTCAGACCGCATGCGCCATTCCGGTTCCTACTACGGAGCGACCACCACCGGCGGAGTGACCGACGACGACCTGGCTCAAGCCAGGGAGCTGGGCGCCAGACTGACCATGATAACCGCCCGGCTAAAACCGTACTGATAAGCCTCGTCTCACGCCATATCAGCTATTGATTAACCGCGAAAGGCCACCATTCAGGGTAATTGCGAAGCCGCAAATGGCGGAATAGCTGGGGATGCACTCCCACGGCCAGCCGTAGCCCCTCCTCTGTCGGCTCCCGAATGGAAAAGTGGGCCATTTCCGATGTGCGGAGCTTGAAGAGGTGATAGCATTCACGAAGGTTCAGCTTGGATAACACCCGCCGGTTGTGAGCGTGAGTCACCAGGTATTGGGCCACCCACGGCAACTGCTCGTGCACCTTCCAGAAAGCCCGCTCCGCCAGTGCGAGGGCGTCCTCGAATTCCCCGGCCATTCCCGCCTCCTCCACCACAGAAGGCACCCTATAACCGTTGGCCACCGTCAACGGCTGCGGCAAATACGACTGCATCCGGTGCCGTTTGAACTCGCGGTAGGCGCCGTAGTCCATCAGGTACTCGAAGGTGTAATCGATGACCTCCAACTCCCGCGCTGGCGCATCGTGGGGCCCGAGACCCGATAACGACTCATCGATGATCTCTTGACGGGCATCTTCACTCAGCTCCTGCACCCTCTGCCACACTTCATCGTAGGTAAGGTGGGAGCCGCCATATAGCAAAACCGTGGCCAGCTTTTCAGTAGCTTGATCATCGTAATCGACCAGCCGCACTTCGGGGGCTCGGTTCTTCGTCAGTGACCCGTTCGCATTGGCCGAGGGGGCTTCTATACCAACCCGGCTCACCATTTCCCGCTGGCGGTACGAGGCTCGAGCCAAAAAGTCGTTCTTTTCAGCGTATTTGATCAGGGTCGGCGTAATCAGTCGGGCCTGCTCTCGTATCTCATGCCCCAGTTGGTGTTCTTCCAGAAGCCTGGCCGACAACAGTTTGGATATCGCGTGTTCCAAGGCCCGAGCGTTTGCAGTCACTCCCACATTCGTCATCGTTGCGGCCGGCAACACGGCACGACAATGGTCAGTAGCTATCCGGCGCAAGCGCATCCCGTAAGCCCCGTCGCGCTCACCCTCCCTTTGAAGCACTGTCTGGCGTAGGTGCGCGATACAACCGTCGATCAACCGAACGTAACCTTGGAATAGCGCTTCGCAGGCGTCGACGAAAACGCGCTTCAAAGACGAGTGACCGCACAACTCTTGGGGCACAAAATAGTAGTCGTCAGGCATCATCTGATAGCGCGACGACTTCTCTGTGTAGGAAGCCAGCCGGTTGTCTTCCAACAGGTCACAGGCCAACCTCGACACGTTTTCCACTGCCAGATGCACCACGGCATGCTCGGCGACGGAAGCGTGGCCGTAGCCCAACACCCATCTCTCGTGGAAGTCGGCCGCCTTTTCCTGGCTGACTTCCCTAGCAATCTCGTCGAAGGGTTCTGGACGCCGCGATGTCATGGCGAAGGCGACCGCTATCTGCTCCTCGCTAAGCTCGTGGGCATCCAGAGGGTATATACGCCGCGGATAGGTTTGTTCAGTGTCTGGGACGTCTGGCATTTGGTTCTTAGGCTCCTAGCCTCCACCGGCTGCTTTCAACAAGACCATACCGAGGAATCGAGTGTTAGTATCAAGGTTTCTTGGTGAACACGTTATGTCAATGCGGCCGTAACTCAGCGATCAGCCGTCAGGTTCTTTGAAGAGTCGCCGATTCTGAACGATGGTACGCAATAGCTGCAGGTTTACACCAGAGTCCCAAAACCTTCGGGGATCGCGACCTCGACCAAATGCGTTTTGCCCGATGCAATCGCCGCGTCCAATGCTACGGTCATTTCGTCGACGGTGGAAACTTTGGTCCCTCCGAACCCGTACGACTCGAAAAGATTCACGAAATCGGGGTTCATCAGGTCGGTGGCGAATTCCCGGTTGCCGAATCGCTCCTGCTGGTACTTCTTCAGCACGCCCCAGGCGCTGTCGTTGAACATCAGCACTACAGGGTTAATGTCATATTGAGCGGCGGTGCCCAACTCTTGCATGTTGTATTGGAAACCACCGTCGCCCGTCACACAGACCACTGGGCTTTCCGACTTGCCCACCTTGGCGCCCATTCCGGCAGGGAAAGAGAATCCCAATCCAGCCCAGCCGTGGGGATGCATAAAGGTGCGCGGCTGGTAGATGGGCAAACACCGGCTGGCTCTACTGGTGGGGACCGTAGGGTCCAGGGAAAATATGGTGTCCCGGGGCGTCACCGACCGTATGGCTTCCATGACCCGCAACTCGTTACCCCAGGTCTCCTGTAACGTCCGGTAAATCTCTTCCCGCATCGAGCCAACCTCACTGCGGAACAAATCTCCCTTGGAGACATCAGTATTCCCGATGGCCTCAAGCCACTGACGCACCACGGCCTGGGAATTGGCGACTATCGGCACTGTGGCAGAGTAATTTTTGCCTATTGCGTCGCCGTCCAGGAGCACGTGCACCACCGATTCGGGCAGCTTCAGTTGCACTCCAACGGTCGACCGTTGAGGGAGTATCGAGCCCAAGACTATCACCAAATCGCAGGTGGCCAGCCAATCTTGTGCCGGGTTTTCCCCCCAGATCCGCCTCCCCAACGCCTGTCCCAGCGACAGCGGATGGTCCTCCGGGAAGGCCCCTTTTGCTCCGTCAGAGGTGAGCACCGGGGCCCCCAGAGCCTCTGCTAGGCGTACGATCTCGTGAGTTCCGCCAAGCATCTGCACCTCTTCTCCTACCATAATGGCAGGGCGCTTAGCTTTCAGAAGTAGCTGAAGGGCCTGCTCTACTTTGTTGGGATCTCCCTGGGGCACATCCGGTTCTCGCGGCCCGAGGACTTCCACGTCGGCCTTCCGAGCAAGCAGATCGGTGGGGATTTCCAGCTCGATGGGTCTGGGACGCCTGGTCTGGAAGCGCTGGAACGCCTCCAGAAGGTGGTCCGGTATCGACTCCACCTGGTTGATCATGGCGTTCCAGTCGGTGACCGTCTCGAACATCTTGAGCTGGTCTTTGGTCTCGTGAGTGGACAACTTGCCCTGCTCCAAGAACTCTTGTTCCACGTTAGTGGTGATCTCCAGTACGGGAGAACCGGAGAAATATGCCTCTCCTAACGCTCCAACCGAGTCCGCAGCCCCCGGACCGGTGCTGGTGATCAGAACGCCGGGCTTGCCGGTGGTCCTGGCGTAGCCGTCGGCCATGAACCCACAGGCCAACTCCAATCGGCCGCCGATGAACCGCAAGCTGTCCTGGCTTTCCAGGAGGGCATCAAATAGGTCTAGGTTGTGGATCGAAATAATACCGAATACAGTGTCCACACCTTGTGCTTTAAGGGACTGGGTAAATGCCTGGCCGCCAGTAAGATTGGGCAAAGTATTTCTCCCTCGTCGAAAACTTCCCGCTATCAGCTGCTCCGTAGCCTAGTTTCGCTGGTGTAGACCAAGATTTGTGGAGTCAACCAAAAAGCTGCCAGCTGACCGCTAAAGTAGCAACGCCACTGGGTTCTCCAGCAGCTTTTTAATCTCTGTCAAGAATTGGGCCGCTTCAGCGCCATCCGCGACCCGGTGGTCGACAGACAGGGTGGCCTTCATGATCTCAGCCACGGAAATTTCGCCTTCCCGTACCACCGGTTGCTCTTTTACCGTACCAACTGCAAGAATCGCGGCATGGGGCGGAAAGATGATGGCGGTGAAACTGTCGACGTCAAACATCCCCAGGTTGCTTACGCTATAGGTTGTGCTAGTGTACTCGTCCGCCCGCAGCGTGCCGGCGTTGGCTCGCGAGGCCAAATCTCGACTGGCGGCGGCGATTTCCACCAGACTCTTGCTTTCGCAAGCCGTGACGCCTGGAACGATCAATCCCGAATCCAGAGCGATGGCAATCCCGATGTTCACCGAATCGTTCATCTGGAGATGATCGTCCCGGAAAAAAGCATTGAACTTAGGGTGGCGTCCAATGGCCAAGGCTGACGCCTTGACGATCAAGTCGTTTACACTAACCCGGCTGTCAGCACCCACTTGGTCGTTAACGTCCCTTCGCAGTCCCATCGCCTTGGTCATGTCGATGTCAGAAGCAACGTAAAAGTGGGGGGCTTCGCGTTTGCTGTCGGAAGTCACTTTGGCGATGGTCTGACGCATGCGAGACAACTCAAGCCTTTGACCGGCACCTTCCAGTGCTTCCACGTCCACCACAGCGGTAGCTGATCCAAGCAGGTCTGACGATTCAGTCCTTTGGCCGTCACCAGCGGCCAGAACGTCGGCTTCGACTATTCTGCCGCCGGGTCCGGTGCCTGTGAGATCTGCTAGGTCGAGTCCCCGTTCCCGTGCCAGGCGCCTGGCGATGGGAGAGGCGCTTACTGTACCGGCGTCAATGGACGCCGCCGCAGGGCCGGCAGTCACTAATCCGTTTCCGGCAGCCAGAACATCGGCTTCGACGATGCGTCCTCCGGGACCGGTACCTGTGATAGCGGCCAGTTCGAGTCCCCGTTCCCGGGCCAAACGCCGCGCTATGGGCGAGGACCGGACTTCCCCAGCGGATGCTGCCGGTGCTGTTTGAACTGCCGGCGCTGCGGTGGCTGCTGGAGCTTGGGCCACCAGCTCAGGCTTCGTGGCTATGGTCCCAACTCCAGGGGTATCGTCCGGCAGGGCCTCTCCGGGCTCGGTAATTACCGCGATGACTTGGCCCACCGGGACGACCTTTCCTTCATCAGCTACGATCTTACCCAGTACGCCTCCGGTGAAGGCCTCGAATTCCACAGTAGCCTTGTCAGTTTCAATTTCGGCGATAATCTCACCGCGAACCACATCTTCCCCTTCTTTCTTGAGCCACCGCACCACGGTCCCCTCCCGCATGTCGTATCCCATCTGCGGCATCACTATTGATGTGGCCAAAGCTTCCTCCTATCGGGGAGCACTTCTACGAGTTTGCTCATTGATATTAATGCAACGAAAGTAAGCGGGCAACGTCGATCGCCAGCCTACATATAAGTAGGGGCGGGTTTGAAACCCGCCCCTACGATTTCGTTGCCTGCTCCAGATGAATTTACATCATCTGTTCGAGAACCTTTTTAGCAGCCTCTTTATCTAGCCCCAGCGGACGCATCGCCAAGGGACCTTCTTCTTCCAACACTTTCTCCGCCCGGTCAAGTGAGGTGGCTTCTTTTTGAAAGTAGAGGCCAGTATAGATCGTGTCGCCCCAAATCATCGCCTTCTCGCAGGCAGCCTGCCAATCGCTGGTGTTGTGTTCTTCGTCTTCCAGTTTCTTGACACGATCCTTGAAGAATGGGTGAGTATTGTCGTGGTTGAAAGTCACGCACGGGCTGAAAACGTCCAGCAAGGAGAACCCCTTGTGCTGGATGGCCTGCTTCATCAGGTCTGTCAGGTGCCGGATGTCACCGCTATAGCCCCTGGCGACAAAGCTGGCGCCGTTCATGATCGAGGAAGTTATGGGGTTGACCGGTGCTTCCAAACTGCCAAATGGGGTGCTCTTAGTGTTCATACCCAGGCTGCTGGTAGGAGAGATCTGACCCGTGGTGAGGCCGTAGATCTGGTTGTTCATCACAATGTAGGTCAGGTCAATATTACGTCGGGCGGTGTGGGCCAGGTGGTTTCCGCCGATGCCGTAGCCGTCCCCATCACCGCCGGTCACTATCACAGTCAACTCATGGTTGGCCAGCTTGGCGCCGGTAGCCACAGGCAGTGAACGGCCGTGGAGCGTGTGCATGCCGTAGGAGTTGAAGTAGCCAGGCAGGTTGGAGGAGCAACCAATGCCACTGACCGTCAATATCTGGCGAGGCAACAGACCAAGTTCGGAGACAGCCCGTTGCAAGGCATTCAAAACCCCGAAATCGCCACATCCAGGACACCAATCGGGCTCAGAAATGCCTTTGAAGTCCCTAGGTGTCAGTTGTATGTCTGACTTATTGTTGGCCGCATCGACTATTGCCGCCATGGTTTCACCTCGTATTCAAACGACGACTTAGTATTTAGACTACTACTTCTTGATAAGGGACGTAACGGTCGGTGTTGCCCGCAAGCTGCTCTTTAACGCCGTCGACGATATGGTGCGGCATGAAAGGCTCGCCGTCGTACTTTCGAATATGACCGTCCGCTGCGAAACCGGTCTCGCTCCTGATGTACCGGGCGAACTGACCCGAGTAGCTATTCTCTACTACAATCGTACGCTTAGCTTTGGACAATATATCGAGCACTTTATCGCCATGGAAAGGAACGATCCACTTGATGTGAAGCTGATTGGCTACCACTCCCTGTTCTTTCAGTGCCTGGATTGCTTCTTTGATCATCCCGTAGGTAGAGCCCCAGCCAATGAGCGTGACCTCGGCAGCCGCCGGCCCCTCGAGTTCTGGCTCGGCGGTGTCTGACGCCACGGTTTGCATTTTTCTGGCCCGTTTCTCCACCATCGCACGACGCCGGTGCGGGTTGGTGAATTCGTCGCTGAGCAGAGTTGAGTTCTCGTCATGCTCGTCGGTGGCCACGACATGGACGTAGCCTTCCAGACCGGGCATAGCCCGAGGCGAGATGCCGCTTTCGGTATCCTTGTACCTCATGTAACCGTTGGCAGGTGCGGGCTTCGAAATCAGCTCTCCCCGGTCGATCTTGGGATGCATATCAACGGCGGCAGGGTCGAAACTAAACCGGCCCTCCGAAATAAACAAATCGGAAAGCAATATGCCGGGACATTGATATTTGTCAGTCAGGTTGAACAATTCTGGCATGATATTAAAGGCGTCCAAAGCGTCTGACGGCGCCACAATCAGACGTTCGTAGTCGCCCTGGCTGGCGCCCAACGCCTGCCACAGGTCTCCCTGCTCGGTCTTGGTGGGGACCCCGGTGGAGGGTCCGGCTCTTTGGACGTTGATAAATACTGCCGGGATTTCCATCATACCGGCGCTGCCCACCGCCTCTGTCATCAAGGCGAACCCCCCGCCTGAGGTAGCGCACATCGCACGCGTCCCGGTGTGGGCCGCGCCCACCACCATGTTGGCCACGCCAATCTCGTCTTCCACCTGCCGGACCATAATGCCCAGATTCCGGGCGTTTTGGGCCATCCAGTGAAGAACCCCGGAAGCGGGGCTCATGGGATAGGCGGCGTAGAACTTGCACCCAGCTGCCGCCGCACCCATGGCAATTGCTTCGTTGCCTGACCAAACGCCCAGCGCCTTGGGCCCCTCGGGCACTGTATAGGGGAAGGACGTGAAGTTGGTATTGGCGTAGTCAAAACCGGCCCTAGCCACGGCGACGTTCTCATCAACCACCTGCTGGCCTTGACGCCGGAATCGGAGAGCCAAACTGTCCTCCAGCACCTTGAAATCAATGCCCATTAGGGAGATCACCGCGCCCATGGCCACGGTGTTCTGAATCAGCTTGTTCCTACTTTGGGTTAGCTCCGCCACTGGTATCTGGCAGAACTCGGCTCCTTTAGACTCAACAGGAGTTATGGCGTCGCCGTTGTAGACGATCCGAGTGCCGGGGCCCATCAAGTTGGCGTGCCGATCCATGGTGTCCTGGTTGAGACACAGGAGCAGGTCCAATTTGTCCCCGTGGTTGTCGATCTGCTCGTCGCAAATTCGGAGGGTAAGGAAGATATGGCCACCGCGAATAATGGACTGATAGGCGTTATAGGTGCTGAGGTTCAGCCCGCGCCTGACGACAATACGAGCCAAAATATCACCGGGAGTGGCGATCCCTTGTCCAGCTTCGCCGCCGATCCCCATTGCGAAATCATACGTGCCAATTGCCATCCAGGTGCTCCTATCGATTAGAGCTGTCAGGCTCAGTTTTCTGACCAGGTCCGGTAGCTGCCGGTCCTGGTCGACGTCCGAGCTTGTTTTACAGTAGACCTGAATCTAAGTATACCGCCGCTCTTCCCTATAAACAATCAAAAGTTTGGCAGGCCGATGCCTGGTCGCACCAGACCGTTGTGTGGCGACCGCGTTAGGGCTTCAGCCACCTGAGAAAGCCCAGCTACATGTGGACCGCTCGGCCTTGGGCCGACAGCGCCGCCTCTTTCAGCATTTCGGAAATCGATGGGTGCGGATGCACGGCCCCACCTAGTTCCAGAGTAGTCCCCTCTAACATTCTGGTCATAGAAAGCTCTCCCAGAAGTTCCGTGACCTCGGGACCGATCATGTGGCCTCCCAGCAATTCCCCGTAACGGGCATCGACCACCAGTTTCACCAGTCCGTCGGTCTCGCCCATCGCCAGGGCTTTGCCATTGGCCCTCACGTTGAACATGCCTACGCTCACCTCGTACCCTTGTTCCCGGGCCTGCGCTTCCGTCAGGCCAAAGCTGGCGATCTGGGGTTGGCAGTACGTGGCACGGGGCATGTAGGCATAGTCCAGCGGCTGTGTTTCCATACCGGCTATATGCTCCACCGCAGATACGGCCTGAGCCGACGCAACGTGCGCCAGCGGCATCTTGCCAGTGACATCGCCAATGGCGTAGACGCCGGAGACGTTGGTAGAGAACACTTCATCGACCAGGATACCGGCATTGTCGGTGGCAATCCCCACTTCCTCCAGTCCCAGCCCTTCCACATTGGGTTGGACTCCGATGGCCACAAGCACTTTGCCGCATTCCAGAGATTCCACCGTGCCACTCTGGTCGACAGTGACAGTGACGCCGTCGGGTTTCGTCTCAACGCCGGTTACCCCAGCACCGGTCAGCACATTGATCCGGTGCTTTCTAAAGGCGCGTTCCAGCTGAGCGCTGATATCTTCGTCCTCGTTGGGCACCAGGCGCGACAACAGCTCCACCACGGTAACGTCCACGCCGTACATCTTGTAGATGTAGGCGAATTCCACTCCGATCGCGCCACCTCCCACGATTACTATCGAGGAGGGCAATTCGGAGAGGACTATGGACTCACGGCTGGTGATCACTCGGTCGCCGTCTATGGGCAGCGGGGGGATGCTACGAGGGCGTGACCCGGTGGCAACGATTATGTTCTTGGCCTCGATTATGGCGCCGTCTGGGGCCACTTCCACTTTGCCTGAGCCGGCCAGTTTGCCAATCCCTTGGAACTGGTCTACTTTGTTTTTCTTCAACAGGAAGTCCACGCCTTTGGTGTTGAGGTCTACAACACTCCGGCTGCGAGCAATGGCCACCGAGTAGTCGGCGTGGAAATTGTCGAAGCTGAGGCCGAATTCATCGGCGCGACGGATGTAAGATAAGATTTCGGCGTTCTTAAGCAGCGCTTTACTGGGGATGCAGCCCCAGTTCAGGCAGACTCCGCCCAGAAATTCTTTCTCTACAATCGCTGTCTTGAGGCCCAACTGGCCTGCCCGGATGGCTGCAACGTAGCCTCCTGGACCAGAGCCGATTACAACCAGGTCGTAGTTCAAGGCCATTTACCCTCTAAAATCTTCTCTGAAAACCCGGACCAGGGCCATTGCGCAGCCCCGCCCAGCTTAGCGCCAGATTATACTGGCGGCCTCTGAGGGTTACAATACATGCTTCGCCGAGGCGGAGACTTGCCCTGGAAGCAGGCGGCTCGACTTACCGAGCTTCATCGAATACTTCTATATATCTCGCCGCTGCCCCCTATTTGTCCGGCAATGCCATTTCTGATACCATAAAGTCGACAATTTCAGGCGAGGAGAGACATGCGCCTAGGGCCCTTGGGCATTCCAGAAATCATAGCCATCATCGCGGTGATTCTCTTGATCTTCGGCGCCAGGCGGCTACCCGAAATTGGTTCTTCTGTGGGCAAGGGCATACGAACCTTCAAGAGTGCCCTCATGGGAGAAGATGACAAGGCCTCAGACGACAAGCAGCCGGTGGCCAAAGGCACCGAGGATAACCGACCGTACTAGACGCTATACATCAATCCACAAGCCTACAGAATGAAAGGACCGGATTTCTCCGGTCCTTTCATTCTGTAGGCTTGGTTTCCTTACGCCTTAAATCGGCTAACTTGCGGTACCGCCCTCGGCAAGAGCCGGTCGGCCTTGCCGAGGGCGAGCGTTCCCTGAAGATCTTGTCCCGACGGCCGGACCGACCCACGCAAACCGAGGCCACTACACTACTGTGGCCCATAGCGCCGTCCTCCCGCCGTGGTATCCGATCAAGGGAGCAGACATTCTGGGCTAAGAAAGTCCGAACCTGTGGGGAATTTTGGTGCGAAGCATCTGGGAATCCTATTATTGGGTTACGGCTGCATTATCGCAGCCTCGGCCTTCTGGCGGCCCCGCCCGGCGAACCGCGCTAGCAATACGCCCAGTTCATAGAGAACCAGCAACGGGGCAGCTACCAAAGCCTGGTTTACCGGGTCGAATGTGGGCGTGATGATGGCCCCCAGAATGAAGGCCACGACTACCCAATAGCGCCTGAATCGGGCCATACGTCGGGCGGAAACGATCCCCAACTGAGCCAACAGATACATGATGAGCGGAGTCTCGAAAGCGATTCCCATCCAGAACAGTAAGCGGATCATCAAGTTGATGATATTACTCACCCGGATCAGCGGCACCGCCACATCGTTGCCAAATGTAAGAAGGAAATGGAGCGCCGGCGGGGTGAGCACAAAATAGCCGAAGCCGACCCCGCCCACAAAGGCCAGCAGTGCGCCGGGCAAAAATCCGAACAAGTAACGGCGTTCCCGGCCGGTTAGTCCCGGCGCCACGAACATGATCACCTGGTAAAGGACGATCGGTAACGCCACGACTAGCCCCGCGACGAAGGACACCTTGACAGCGGTGGTTAGCAGTTCGGTAACCTCGGTGAAAACCAGCTGTCCACCCTCTCCTACGTCCAGGTCCCGTGCCGGCCGCACCAAAAGCTCGATGAGCTGCTCAAAAAAAACGAAGGATACCGCGCTGCCGACAATTACAGCCACCACGCAAATGACCACGCGCCGCCGCAGCTCAGCTAGGTGCTGCATGATGGTTTGTTCGCGCAAGATCAGGTCCTATTCGAACCGGCGCGGTCTTGAGACGGCTCTGGATTTTCGTCGGAGGGTCGGGGCTTACTACCCGAGTCCTCTTCGGGATAATCGGGACGGGTAGGCACTCCTGGAGCGGGGCCTGCCGGTGGTTGCTCTCGCCCGCCCCGTTCCCTCTCTTCTGTGGAAATAGCTTCGGTAACTTCGTTGAAGGTACGTCTGAGATCCCCGAGCACCTTGGCGGTACGGCGGGCCATGTCTATGGACCGGCCCGGGCCCAGCACCAGGAAGCCGACCAATAGGACAACTCCCAACTCCATGATGCCGATCCCCATGAAATTCATTGAGATGTCTCAACTTGGCCGACTGCTGACCGGCAGCCGGGAGGGCAAGCTACTGGCGTCAGAGGGCGCCATTCTTCCGGAAACCTGTAACCTAGATCCGACAGCATCTCCAGCATACGGCACACCGGGAGCCCAACAATGTTGTTGTAGCAACCCAACCAGCTCGAGACGGGTCGTAACTCAGGATCTTGAACAGCGTAGGCCCCGGCTTTATCCCTGGTAGTCCCGGACGCGATCGACACCTCAATTTCCGCATCAGAGAATTCCCGTAATGTAACCTGGCTGGTCAGGCTGTCGGTAATTGACCTCCCGGAAGCCGCGTCAATAATAGTCAGTCCGGTACAGACGTGGTGGGTGGTGCCCCGCACTTCTCGGAGCATGGCACGGGCCGCGTTATCGTCGGATGGTTTACCCACTGGTCTCTCTTGGTAGACCACTACGCTATCGGCGCCGATGACGAAACCGTGCCCCAAAGATTCGGCGATTTTGGTAGCCTTGTCCCGAGAGAGCCGCCGAACCAAGTCATCGGCGCTTTCTCCCGGCAGTGGCTCTTCCGGTACGTCTGCAGGTCGGACTTGAAAATCCAACCCCAAGCCCTGGAGCAACTCCTGCCGTCTGGGTGAGGCTGAGGCCAGGACCAACTCCGAACCGACCTCAATTTCGTCCCATTCCTCAGCCACATTCGCCCCATTGGACCAGCGTAAAACTGCGACGCATTCCACATGGTGCGTCTGAGGGAACATATCTATAGGCACCACCCTCTCCAGAGAGTAGCCCCCAAGGCACAATATTTTCAGATCACGAGCTAACGTTTCGGCGTCACAGGAAACGTAAGCCACCCTGGGTGTCTTCAACTCAACCAGGACAGACAAAGCCCGCTCCTGGCAACCGGCTCGCGGAGGATCGAGGATTACGACGTCCGAACGATCCTCCAAGCAGTCGAGGGCGTGCTCGGTGCGTCCCAGTAAGAACTCAACGTTCTTCAACTGAGCGGCGTTTTCCCGGGCGTCGGCCACCGCAGAGGCTGAGTCTTCGATGGCTATCACTTTTTTTACGATTGGAGCCAGCAGGACTGCGAAAGTCCCAACTCCGGTGTAGGCATCCACCAATACGTCGTCGCCATTAAGCTCTAGGTGTTCCTTTATCACCTCCACCACCCGAACCGCCTGTTCGACATTAACCTGGAAAAACGAAGGCGACGACACAAAGAAGCTATGGCCATTGACCGATTCAATGTAGCGCTTCTGGCCAGTGGTGACTGGAATCTCTGGGTGAGTGAGGGTAGGCTGGACCAGTGCATCCCCGGAATATTTTCCGGCACGAATCGAAAGCTGCGTCGTCTCCTGGCAGTGGTCCTGCAACTGACCGAGCAGGTCGTTGACACCCTTGTGCATCAGCATGCAATCGTCGATCCGCACGAAACGCCGGGTCTCGCGGTTGACGAACCCCAGCACTCCGTCGCGGTTTACGGTAAATCGAGCGTGGTTCCGGTACCCGTGCTTGTCCGGCGACGGCAAAACTACGGAGACCTCAGGGTCAGCGAACCCGCCGACCCTCGCCAGAGCATCTTTCACCTTGTCCCGTTTGGCCAGAAGTTGAGACTCGTAGTCCAAGTGCTGCCACTGGCAACCAGTGCATTCTCCGTAGTAAGGACACGGGGGTTCCACACGGTCGGCAGAGTGGGCAATCACTTCCATTACTTTGGCGGAAACATATTTGCGGTGGACTCTTACCACCTCCGCTACCACTTTCTCCCCAGGAATCCCTCCGAAAACGAACACGTTCTGCCCAGAATGCTCGGCCATTGCCTCGCCCAAACGACCCCAAGCGGTCAGGGTCAGTTCGAGTCTGTCGCCCGGGGAAATCTTAGTTGCAACCGCTGTCTGCGGCGCCGAGGTGCGGACCAACGGGTCTGCGTTTGGGTTCGCGGGATGTTGAGTTTGTTGTTTATCCAAATCCATATTCTTGAAACACTATAATGGAGAGCAATGGGGAATCCAAGATTTTCAGCCTACCGTAGACTAACCTTGAAGCGTCAACGGAAAGATCTTGGAACGTTTGCAACTTGGGTTCTGGCCAGACCCGCACCGGTTGACCTTCCAGATAGCGGCCTATAAACTGAGGCTGACTCCTCGACCCACCGACCACGTCCTGCGCATCTAAGCATTCGTGCTCAAGAAGCGCGGAAAGAACAATCCGGAGGATGGCAAATGGCAGAACCCGTTGAGGTAAATGAGCAAAACTGGGATGATCAGGTGATCAATTCGGACGTTCCCGTCCTAATAGACTTTTGGGCCGAGTGGTGCGGACCCTGCAAGATGATAGCTCCGTCAGTCCACGACTTGGCCGAGGAATACGATGGCCAACTCAGCGTTGGCAAGTTGGACGTAGACAGCAGCCCTAACATCGCCATGCAGTACGGCGTCCGAAGCATCCCGGCGCTGATTTTCTTCAAGGATGGCAAACCGGTCGACCAGATCGTCGGCGCGGTACCCAAAGGCGTACTCAAAAAAAAGGTCGATTCCGTTCTAGGGAGCTAACGGCCGTTTCAGGCATTCGCTCGTAACACGTCAAAAGCGTCGCCCATGGGCGACGCTTTTGACGTGTTATCGGCCGCGGCACCGGATCTAATATCGGACTGGCTAGCGGCCGAGTTTATTCGGATGTGGGAGTGGATGGGGCCCGGTGGCCCTTGCGGACTTCAAATCCGTTATGCCTCGTGACGAGCGGGGTAGGTGGGTTCGACTCCCTCGCACTCCCGCCAAACAGTTTTTAGCTTCTAAAAGGCCATCCTTATGGATGGCCTTTTCTTTGTGTATAACTCCTTCGTAAGCTGGGGATTGGCTATGTTGTCCGTTAGCGATAAGCAAATGATAAGCACCGAGCGCCTCAACCTTCCGTCTCAAGGACTCGGGTAACGGCCGTTTCCCGGTCCGTATCTGAGACAGAAACGGTTGGCTCACTCCCAATACAGTTGCTAGCTTGCGCAGCGATAATCCGTTGCTAAGCATCAAGGCCTCCGTCTCTCTCAAGTTTCTCCTGAATCGCCTCTTCCAGCCACCTACCCACGGTCTTGCCCTCGGTTCGGGCGCGTTCGGTCGCCTTACGTAGCACCTTGGGCTCCATACGTATCGACAATCGTGGCTTGTGGCCAGTAGCTGGTCGGCCTACACGGTTCTTCATACTTCTTATATTATAGTTTATGTCCGACAGTTACTCAACGACCGCTGCTCAGAGTCGATCAGCCCATGAAAACATGAAAGTATTTATTAAAGGGTATTCCTGCCATGAAAACCCTATATATTTTCCAGGCATCTTTTCCTGGGCAAATTCCTACCCGCTCAGGAAAACGGTCCCCACCTCGTGCCCCTACCCTACTTCGACAGGTACTAGTCGCCAGAATTTTGATTATTGTGGAGGGGTAATTGAGGTTTGGTCCCAAGCTTCCAAATTGGACCGCTGCTGAAACAAGAAAGCCCTCTCGTCTGAGGGGGCTTCTTCTTGCTTTTCAGGCACACTACCGTGAGGGACCGTCTGGTTGACGGTTTGACCTCAGCTTGGGACTTTGGAATATAATTGCACGCATATCCGGAATCGATGATTGAGGGGAAGCTATGAAACAGCTTAGCTTGCTCATCCCAATGGTCGCACTTGTGGTAGTCCTGTTTTCGGTAGCTTGCTCTACCGCTGCCCTCGCTCCAACGGAGCCTACCCCCAACATCGATGCAACGGTAGAAGCTCGGGTCAAGGCGGAAATTGCTGCTCAAGCAACGCCTACGACGGCTCCCACGAACACCCCAGTTCCTACAGCTATACTCACCCCAACGCCTGGGCCTACCGCTACGGCCACACCTAGGCCCACGGCCACACCTAGGCCGACGCCGACGACCAAGGCCCCGGCGGTACGGCCCCTCGAGACACCGACACCTCGGCCCGTGGCTACTGTGGCCCCGACCGCTAATCTCTGGGTTAGAGAGTTACTGGACGAAGTTGAAGCAAACGAGATCGTGGCCGGCCAAAACTATACCGACAAATGGCTTAGCGTTACCGGCCACGTTTCACATCTCGGTGGCGCCGTGTGGCCTCGGTCCGGTTACGAAATAAAAATTGAGGATGTGGGTGACTGGTTAATCAAAAATAATGGGACAGTACATTGCTACCCACAGTCATCTCAAGAGCCGCTTCTTGCGAAGCTAGTTAAAGGGGACCGCATTACCGTCAAGGGCATTGTCGAAGAATTGGAGGGCCGGTATTTAGCCACAGTGCGTCTTAAATCCTGTTTAATCGAAGACATCACATTTAACCCTGAACCCATAGACCCTTCTTGCGTCAGTCTTCAAGGGTCGTACGAAGACACATATGGATACCTGACTGTGGAATTCACATCCCAAAATAACTGTGACGTAGCCGTATGGTTCGCCGTGGCCGGTTCGGCGACTTTCCTCAACAACCTAACATGGTCATTCACAGTCACTGACTATGGCGGAGACTACTTTGTGATAAGCCCCGATGAGTTTCTCGTTGAAGAAGATATGGTTGAAAAGCCCGATTGGGCTGACGGGAGACCTGGAGAGGTCCAAGCGGTCGACCTAGATGTTGTCTTGGCTTCCGACACAGGTCTGCCAGTAGATAAGTCAACCGTGTTTGATTAAACGATAGATAACAACAAGCGCCCGCGCAGGGGCGCCGCGAATAAAAACGTTTCCAGTCATATAAATCCCCCTTATCGGGCATATCAGGATTCGGTGACTAGGCTTCTTTCCGTTAGCACCCTCCAACCTAAGAATTCGGGCTCGCCCGCAGGAGACCTGCCATGCCAGGCTACATCATAGCCACCTTAAATAGCATCAATGACCCAGATGCATTCGCCGCTTATCAGAAGTCGGCCAGCGCCTCTTTCGCCCAATACGGAGCCAAGTTCTTGCTTAATAGCCGGAACGTTGAAAATCTAGACGGTGATTGGCAACCTTCCGGGGTGGTCGTAGTGGAATTCGAAAACTATGAACTGGCGAAGAAGTTTTATGACTCACCCGAATATCAAGCTGTGATTAAGCAACGATTCGATTCTGCTGACAGCGCGGTAATCATCGTAGATGGTGACTAGTTATTTTCATCGCTCCGGAAGGAAATGCTACCGCCATACGATACCTAACTGCCACATCCATTGCCACGCTCGGCGATTGTCGTGCTGATGGCGTTGGCTTGTACGGTTGAAGCAACGCCAACGCTAGGGCCGACCCTCACTGACGGTGAAGTAATAGCTTTGGTAACGCAACACCTTCAAGAGAAGCGACAGGAAGTAAGTCGAGCACGTCGATTTATGATGGTGTAGGATCCAAAATATACGTCGCTTTTAAGTTCAACCGGGAATTGTTGGGGCTTATTCGAAGACGATAGTCTTTCGGCTGTATACGACAGGATAAAATACTTATGGACTGTCAAATCCACTACAGAAGAAGGCGAAATTGCTGGCGAATGGTCAGTGTATGACAGGACATTTATTCTATTGGCGAGCGAAGACAACCCTAAGGGATGTTAAACCGGATAAGGATGGACCATGGCTAAATTCAGCAAAGGCCAGCGGGTCAGAGCGACGTCAGGGCGAGAAGGAGTGATCACATTTGTGGCGCTGCCCACGACAGTCTCGTTGTCGAGCATCACTGTCGGGGAGACACGGTCGGCATTTGTCCAAGAGTACGTGGTCAGGTTCGACGGCGATGACAAACCCCAAGATATGAGAGAGCGAGAATTGGAGGCAGTCTAGGTCTCCCTACGGGTCGTTAATGCGCACGGACGTTTCACCACCTGTCAACACGTGACACCATTTCACGCTAGGCATGTCAACGCACTCGAAAACCGGTATGGGGCAACCTCATCGTGGGTTCGAATCCCACTGTCTCGCAACTAGAACACGACAAAAACCGCTAACATATGAGTAGGCCAATAATATATGGTTAGTACCTCTACGGCGATGCAATGTGTATACGTAGTTTAGGGGAGGTAGTGTAGGCGTTCAGCGATAATGGGACACTTTCAAGGGGAGAAAAGCATGAGGGAGGTGGGGTGTTTGGACTCCTGGTGCGGGGTGTAGATTTACCCCACCTAGAGAGGAGCCATAAGTGTCCCAAGACCACACCAGTCAAGCCCAAGTAGCAGAGACCCTGACCCAAGAGACCAGGACTTTTCATCCGGCAGGTCCGGGCCAAGACCAGCAGGAAGTACGCCACGGAAGACAAGATCCGCATAGTCCTGGAAGGGTTCAGGCGGGAGGTCACGGTCAGTGACCTCTGCCGACGGGAGGGGATCAAGCCGGGTGTCTTCTATGCCTGGACCAAGGAATTCATGGAAGCGGGCAAAGAGCGTCTCACCCGAGATACGGTAAGAGACGCCACACATCAGGAGATTGAACACCTCAAGCGGGAGAACTACGATCTGAAACAACTGGTTGCCGACCTTTCCCTCGAGGTCCACCGTTTCAAAAACGGCCATCCCGACTTTGGACGAGGGCACCGGCGCATGAGCGCCCAGGAGAAGTCGTAAGTCCTAACCCGGGTGGAACAGGCCCAGTGGGGCAAACGGAGGCTGCTCGCCCAACTGC
>CAZYBD010000212.1:0-3997 GCA_964645515.1 uncultured Dehalococcoidia bacterium
AGATCTCTTTCCTCGATGTTGGCCACGCCGACTTCCTCTATGAAACTCACCGCTTCCAGAAATGCCGCCTGTAGAGGAACGCTACCTGAACCTCCCAAGAATTTTCCCATTGTGGTAAGGCTCGGCTGAAAATCGTACGGATCCACTGGATGAACCAACGCCCGTCCGCCCGTGTGGGCCGGATGAACGCGGTCGATCAATCCTCTGCGGATGTATAGGGCGCCCACTCCCTCGTAACCCAACAGCCATTTTTGTCCCGGGATGGAGTAAAAGTCGAATCCCGCCCCGGCCACGTCCAAATCTATGTGTCCCGCGCTCTGCGCCCCATCGAACAAGATCTGGATGTCACGATCCCCGGCCATCCTGGCCAACGCATAGGCCGGCATACGCAGCCCGGTGGAGTACTGGACGTGACTGACGAACACCAGCTTGGTCGCAGGAGTAAGAGCCGCCTCGAACTTTTCGACTATGGTGTCGGGCGGATCGTGAGGATCGATATCGACCACACAGACGCGCACCCCGTACCGCTTCCCGACGAACCAAATGGGCGCCAGCACCGAACTATGCTCCAAATTGCAAGTGACGATTTCATCGCCTTCTTTCCAATCTAGGCCGCTGAGCACAATGTTCAACCCTTCGGTGGTATTACGAGTGATCAGCACTTCGTCGGTCGTCGCGTTCAGCAGCCTGGCAGCGGCCGCAAGCGCCTGCGCCTGAATCTCCTGCCCTGCCGCAAAAACGTCGGCCGTGGTGGGTCCTCGTTCCAATTCTAGGTCCACACGTGCCTTCAAGGCCTCGGCCACTCGGAGCGGCGACGGGCCAGACCAACCCGTGTTCAAGTAAATTATGTCCGACAAGCTGGGTATCTGTGCGCGCAGGCCCTGGATATCCACGATCAATTCCCCTGTGGAATTCTGGGTGTCTAACCCACACCCTCATCCCGGAATTATAGTTGCCAGTTTACAAGCGCAGGGCCTGGGCGTCCCTCCAGAACGCCGGACCGTGCACTTGTAAACTGGGGCTAGGTTGGCTACCTAGGCGAGTATGAAGTCGGTTTCAAGATGGAGTGGTAGGACACTTCGACAATGGGTCCATTTTCCTCGGAGGCCGCGCGGACGCGTTGCCATTCAGGGTCGGCCTGAAAGTTGTCCCAACTCTTTTGTCTGGCTCCAAGGTCCGGGTACCCGATCATGTACGTTAGACGATTGCTCGTACCCACCAGATCGGTCCAATAGCCCACGTTTTCGATGCCGTGTTTCTCGAAGAGCCCCATCGTATGGTTGGCAAACCGGTTGTTCAGATCCGGCAGCCTGCCTGGCACGGCGTCGTAAACGCGAAGTTCCTGTATCGCGGTCTTGAACACGGGTTGTGGGGAGAAGGGTGTCAGGGTCATGAACGAGTTCAATACCTTGGCCACGATTGGGCCTTTGGCTTCCGTCTCTGCCCGAACCTCGGCCCACTCCTTGTCGGCTTGAAAAGCATTCCACTTCTCCTCACGGTCCGCCATATCCTCGAAGTTCAAGATGTAAGTTAACTGATTGCTCCGGCCGATCTCATCGTTCCAGAACCCGTCGATGCCAATACCGAACCGTTTAAAAATGCCAATGGTATGGTTAGCGAACCGCGCGTTGATCGCCGCGAGCTTTCCTGGGGGTGTCAAATAAACTCGCAATTCGTAGAGCATCCGAATCCTCCCAAATCCAGGATGGGATTTAATAACACCGATTCACGTTAGCCTTACGTGGGGTTCAGACTACTTCATTTCGATGAACTCAAGCTGCACCCCGTCCGGACCTTCAACGAAGACGACTTTGCGGTCGCCGGCGGCCACGACCTCCTCCAGAATCTTGGCCCCGTTGGCCTTCAGCATATCTATGGTTAAGGCAATATCATCGGTATCAATAGCAATGTGCTCCATACCGTACTCTTGTTCCCGCGTTTGCGACTCAATGTGCTTGGTCACATTTAAAGTCAGGCCGTGTAAGTCCAATCGGACTCCCACGTCGCCGATGTCGGCTAGCTTCGTCGCACCCATGGTATTGATGTAGAACTGGGCAGCCGCCTGTGGGTCCGGTGACTTGATATGGACGTGATTGAGTTTGAGGGCCATAGCTCTCCTCCACGGTTGTACGATCCGTTAGTACGTTCTGAGGGATGGCCGGCGAGACTGCCAGCGTGGAGTCATTGGGAGAATAGTGCACCGTATTGAGGTAGTCAAGCAGACCTGCCCAGGTTCGCCGAGACCGCCCGTAACTTCAGGGGCTCACGGTAGCGTCTGGTATTATAATGCGGCCTACAAACGAATCTGGGAGCTAGTTATGCCCATAGAGCAATATTCTCCAGAGTTCTCCGAGATCATGTCCACCGACCAGCCCATCCCCAATTTGACCGAAGGGTACGGCGGCGAGGACGGTCCGGCCGAAGGGCCATTATGGTGGCAAGAGAGAGGCTATCTGCTGTTCAGCGACATCCACAACGACCGGCGGATGAAATACATCCCCGGCCAAGGAGCCACGGTGGAGATGCAGCCCAACAACCGGGCCAACGGTCTGACCAGAGACCTGCAAGGTCGGTTGATTGCCTGCGAGCACGACACCCGGCGGGTGAGCCTCCAGGAACATGATGGCAGCATCACCGTGGTGGCCAACAGCTTCCAGGGCAAGCGCCTCAATCGGCCCAACGATGTAGTAGTTAAATCAGACGGCTCCATCTACTTCACCGACCCTTGGAGCGCGCCAACCGTACCCGAACAATGGGACCTGACCTTTACCGGCGTCTTCCGGGTCTCACCGGACCTGGGGACAATAACTTTGTTGGTGGACGATTTCATCTTTCCCAACGGCCTCACGTTCTCACCGGATGAGAGCATTCTCTACATAAACGATTCCCGCCGCCAGCACATTCGCGCCTTCGATCTGAACCCAAACGGCACGCTAGCCCGTCATTCCGACCGAGTCACTGCCGACCTGTCCGGACCCGATTCCGGCGTGCCAGACGGTATGAAGGTTGACGTCCTAGGCAACATCTACTGCGGCGGCTCCGGCGGTATCCACGTGATAGACCCGTCAGGAAAGAAAATGGGGCTCATCAGACATGGAGCTGCGTCTACTACCAACCTGACCTTTGGCGGCGAAGATTGGAAGACCCTGTACTTCACTTCCTGGAACCATCTGGGTTCGGTACAGGTGAATGTCCCGGGAACTCCCGGACCCGGCGTCAAACGAAACTGAAAACCACCAGGCCCCGTGCCGTCGCGGTCGGGGTTCTGAAAACATAGAGTAGAAGGGGAGCTATGCCAAGAATATCCCCGGCCACCAGAGAACAGCTGGCGCCCGAAGAACAGCAGTACTACGATGCCATCGTAGGCAGTCGGGGCAGCATCCGCGGGCCCTATGGAGTACTGCTCAACAGCCCAAAACTTGCCGCCCGCGTGGCCGATACCGGTTCCTTTGTTCGCTTCGAGTTCGATGTACCGGAAGCGCTAAAGGAAACCGTGATAATTGCGGCTGCTAAAGAAATGGAGTCCCAATACGAGTTCTCGGCCCACGCCAAGCTGGCGCGGGACGCAGGGGTCTCCGAGGCCACCATTCAGGCCATCGCCAGCGGCTCGGCCCCCGCCGGGCTATCGGGAGATGAGGTCCTTCTAGTTGGGTTCGTCCATGAACTGCTACGCAATCACAAAGTCAGCGACACCACATTCGACGCCATGACGGCCCGCTTCGGAAAACTTGATGTACTGCATTTCACCGTACTGGTAGGCCATTATTTGCTGGTGGCCCAAGTGCTGACCGCTTTCGACATTGAATTGGGTCCCGGAATGGCCAAGGAGATCCCCGACTAGGGACTTGAGAGAAGTGTCCCCTATACCAATGGGAGAGGACTATGGTGAGGGCGTCAACTCTTCTCGCTCCACCAAGTGAATCAGCCAACCGCCCAGACTCGCTGGATGTACGAAGCCGATTTGTGCCTGTCTGCTGCCCGGCCGCCCCTCCGAATC
>CAZYBD010000213.1:0-8385 GCA_964645515.1 uncultured Dehalococcoidia bacterium
ACAGTAGATAGCTGTTGGTTATTCTGGCGGATACGCCCGGGAGATTTGCTCCTGGAAGTCTGTTTCGTACCGCTGCATCCGCCCCTGGCGGACCTGCTCGTCCAGGGAAGGACGCTGCACCGGACGGCGGTCGCTGGGTGCGTAACCGATTATGCCGGCCTCTTCCAGGGCGGTCAGTTCTTCTTCGGTCTTTCCCAACAGTTCCACTAACAAGTACCGATTGTGTTCGCCCATCAGGGGCGCCGCATTTGGGCGCACTGCAGGAGTCTCCGAGAACCGCCACGGTCGACTGGCGTAGGGCAAAGGAGAGATTCCTGTGGAGGGGTGGTGGCGGACCACTTCGTAAAAGCCTCTTTGCTGCAGGTGGTAGTCAAAAAGCAGGTCTTTGCTGTCCAATACCGCCCCGGCAGCTACGCCCTGTGCTTGCAGCGCGGCCATCAGGTCCTTGGCGTCCCAGGATTTAGTGGCCTCTCTCAAAAGCCGATCCAATTCTTCCCGCTCCTTCACCCGGTCCAGAGTTCCAATATAACGGCCGTCCGTCGCCCAATCCGCCTTGTCCAAAACGCGGCAGAGCGCCAGCCACTGCGAGTCATCCGAAACAGCGATGGCGATCCAGCGGTCGTCGCCCCGGCAGGGATAGCAACCGTGGGGCGCCATCGCCGGGTGCTGGTTCCCTATGCGCACAGGTAGCCTTCCGTTGGCGGCGAAATCTAACAGTACCTCTGGGGTTGTGGAACTGGTCGCTTGTGCTTGGGATATGTCGATGAATTGGCCTTCTCCGGTGTTCAGCCGGTGCAACAGGGCGGCCATGACCGCGAACACTGTATGCTCGCCGGCGGTGTAGTCGGAGTACGGTATCTCCGGCAGCACCGGCGGCCCACCAGCGTACCCGGTGGCGTAGGCCAGACCGGAGGCGCCCTCAGTGGCTGGCCCGGTGGCGCCGTAATTGGCCCATGGGCCCCGGTAGCCGTAACCGGTGGACGATACCATTACGATATCGGGCTTGATGCGCTGAAGATCTTGGTACTCTAGACCGAAATTCTTGATGACCCGGGGAGTGAAATTTTCGGCGAATACGTCGGCGACCCCAATCAACTCTTTCAGGATCTCGAGTCCACCGGGACGGTCCAACTCCAGAGTTACGCCCAATTTGTTGCGGTTTTGCTCATAGAAATTGGCAGCCCTATTCCAGTACTCACCTTCCACCTCGTTCAAATACACGGAGTCGGAGCGGTAGCTTTCTATCCGCCTAGTTGACTCCAAACGAATGACCTGCGCACCCATATCGGCCAGCATCTTAGTGGCAAAGGGGATGGCGATTAGTTGGCCCATCTCTACGACACGGACTCCCTCCAGAGGCCCCCCAACTGATGTCTTGGCGGGTGTTGTCATCAGATGGCTCCCTCGGCCCGTAACCTGGCCAGGTCAGCTTTGGAATAGCCCAGGCGATCGCCCAGAACTTCCGAATTGTGTTGCCCTAACTGGGGAGCCGGCAACCTTACCTGCCACGGCGTACCTTCCATGTTGAATGGCGCGCCGGGATAGTTGATCGGACCGGTCGTGGGGTGGTCCACATTTACGAAGTAACCGCGGGACTCGTATTGCGGGTCGTTCAGAACCTCTTGCGGGGATTGAATAACTCCGTAGATGAACCGGTGTTGTTGCGAACTGTGGAACATATCGTATTTATTCTGTCTTATGAAGTGGCCGTCCAGAATCTGGCCCAACTCTTCCGTGTTGGCCAAGCGGGCGGAAGGAGTGCGGAATTTGTCGTCACTGAGTGCCGGCAGACCCAAGAAGTCCACCATGACCTGCCAGTCGAAATTGGCGAGACCCGGGTTGGGTAACATATGCCCGTCGGCGGTCGCGCGCAGTCTGTTCAAGTCGCCGCTGTGGTTGGGCTGGCGCCGCCGCACTGCCCCGGTGTATGTATAGTTGTTGACCACGTCTCGCAGTCCGGACGCTACCGCCTCCTGGATAGAAACATCCACGTGCTGCCCGCGGCCGGCGATTCGCTGGTGATAGAGAGCCATCAGGGCAGCAGAAGCCGCGTCAGTGCCGGCTTTAAACTGAGCCTGGTTGAACGCGTGTTTCAACGGCTCCAGGTCGTAGGCGCCAAAGATATACATCAGGCCGCCCAAGGCGTACTCCACGATATCTTCAGCCAGGTAGTCTCGGTAGGGGCCGGTCTGCCCGAAGTTGGATACGGAAACCACGACTACCCCCGGGTTTTCTTGGCGCAGGACCTCGAAGCTCAGCCCCAAGGAAGGCATGACCCGCGGGGAGAAGTTCTCCACTACTATGTCTGAACCCCGGACCAACGATCTCAGAATGTCCCGACCTGTTGGGGACTTGAGGTTTAAGGTCAGGCCCTTTTTGTTGGTGTTCAAATAGCCGAAGGTCAGACTATGTTCTGGGTCCGGCCGGTCTTGGAAGAAGGGAGCCAACCGCCGTGCCGGGTCGCCGCTGGGACGTTCTATCTTGAGCACGTCGGCGCCGAAATCTGCCAACAGCTTGGTACAATATGGCCCGGCGATATGGTGGGTGAGGTCCAAAACCCTCACCCCCTCCAGGGCACAGGGTGGCCCGGCTCCAACTGGCGGGTCGACCGATTCTGGCAAGCGGGCGGTCTAACCTTGAGGGTGGATCAGGCGCAGCAAACTGTGTCTGCGGTTGGCTGTAAAAGGCCGTACCTGTTCTGGCCAGCGGCCTGACTCCACGGCCTCTGACCACGCCGCTGAGGTCAATATCTCGGGGCTTTCTACTTCATACATGGCATGAAAGCGGGGCCCTTCAGGGGTCACCGTTCTGGTCTCGCCCCCGATGAGCACTTGGAAGGGCTGTGTCTCGAACCTGGCGATCTCACCGACGCCGGGGACTCTGCCCAGTTCAGGGCAGTGCTCCCTGTCATAGACTTCGTGGAAGAGGGCCTCTTTGGCTGCATCGACGTCCATGCTAGCGATGAACAAGTACTTTGATGGCATAGTGCTGCTCCTGTTAGCAAGTTTAGCTACGGTGGTTAGAAAGCCCGACGGTGGGAGACCTCGGTCTCCGAGCTAGTGATGAACTCCAATAGCACCGCCCGGCCTTCGTCTTCCGTCACTTTTCTGGCCCGGTTAAAGGCGGCACTGATCTGGTTGGGGTCTTCGACACGCTCGGCGTAACCGCCCATGGCCGTGCCCATTTCCGCATAGTTTCCGCCTAGGTCCCGGGTGTTGTACAGTCTGTGGGAGTCCGCCATGGCTGCAGTCTCGACAGCCATGGTTGAATTGTTGAGCACCACGGTGATGATGGGGAGATTGGAGCGGACGGCGGTCTCGAAATCAAGGCCTACCATGCCAAACGCCGCGTCTCCCATGAAGTTAACACACACTTTTTCCGGATGGGCCAGTTTGGCGCCTAGGATAAGCCCCAGTCCGGTTCCCAGACCGTGAGACTTTCCCCAGCCCAAGTACGTCCGCGGCCCGTTGGAGCGATAGAACGGCATGATCTGGTCGCGTGGGCTTCCGGAATCGTGGGTAACGATGGCGTCCTGCGGCGGGATGGCGTGCATGAAGTCCCAAATTGCCCGGTAGGGGTTGATGGGCGCCGAGTTATTGGACAGCTTGTGGCGCCACTGGACCAACCAGGCGTCCCGCTCGGAACTGACCTCTTGGGCCGTCGCGGTAGTGTTCATGCGGCTGTCGCTGACGATTTCGCGGCATGCTTCGATCATCTGGCGCAGGACCAATTTGGCGTCGCCGACTATGGGGTAATCGATGTTGTAGTCCTTGTTGATATCAGACGGGTCGGTGGACGCTTGGATCATAGTTTTGCCTGGCGGCACGGTCATACACATGTTGTGTTTGGTGAAGCTGGTCCCGACGCCAAACATTAGGTCCGCTCGGCGCACGAAATGGAATACGGTGCCAGAGAGAGACGGTGAGGCGCTGCCCAACGACAGTGGATGCACTTCCGGAAACGCGCTTTTGCCAAGGAGGGTGGTGGTAACCGGCACTTGCAGTAGCTCCGCGAGTTCTATTAACTCAGGAGTCGCCTTGCCGTACAATACCCCTTGGCCAGCCATGATCACCGGATAGCGCGCGGCGCACAAGGCCTTGGCGGCAGCTTCGATGTCACGAGGGTCTGCCTGATAGTATAACGGTCGGCTTGGTACGTAATAAAATGACTCCTCCGGCAGCTCTTCGACGGCAATGTCGGCCGGGATTTCCACGGCGACCGGGCCGGACGGGCCCTGACGCAGCGAGGCGAAGGCCCGGCGCATCACTTCGGACGTTCGTTCAGGAGAATTGATTTGCTCAACGCTCTTTGTGATGGACTCATAGCTTGTCAGAGAGCTGTAAAGAGGCGAAACGCCCTGCCGCTGGGTGGGGTGGCCCATGGGAAGAAGGAGCAGCGGCACGGAGTCTGAGTAGGCGGTGGCGGCCCCGGAATAGGCGTTTTCGGCGCCCGGGCCATACTGCATTGCGAAGACTCCCATGCGATCGCCGTTGGTCACCCGGCTGAACCCGTCGGCTATGCCCACGCCCACTCTTTCCTGTCGGCAGATGATGGGCCGGATTCCTGCTGACGCAGCGGCTTCAATTACGGGAGTGGTGGGGAAGCAGGAGAGGTATTCGACACCTTCCCGCTTCAGCACCTCGGTAATGGCGTCAATCGTTTTCAAAAGAAGGCCTCCCTGGGTGGTTTTCGCAGGGGTCTACGGCGGCCTGGTAGGCGGCCAGGGAGAGTATAACACCGGCACGAGGTGCGACTGTCCTTCGACGGCCTAGAGGTGAACGGTTGCTGACTTTTTACCGTTCGTCCCGAGGTCGTCGAACCACCGGGTCCGCTATAATCAGCTGCCTCGTACAGTTCGCATGGATTCGATTCGGGCTGCTGCGGGTTTTAGAATGGCGTAGAGGAAATCGTTGACTGGTGTCGGTACGTCGACTTCCAGGCCCATTCGGACCAGAGTTCCGGTAAGGCCTTCTAATTCCACTGGCCGGCCTTCCAAGAAGTCTTTGGCCATCGAGGCCCGTCCCTGACCGGGGAAGCGGTCTAGAGCATCCATCGCCCACCGAAGGGAATCAGGCATGATGGGGGCGCCCCGCGCACGCCCGACGGCCAGCGCTTCTTCTACGGCTCGCTCGATCAGCTGGCGCGTCGAAGGTATTGTGCGCATTTCTTCGTAGACGCAGTTGGCTGCCGCACACACCGCGGCAGAACCGGAGATGTAGGCAAATTTCTTCCAGAGCATCCCCGGCATGTTCTCGTGGAGGTTTACGCGCCATCCGGCTTCTTGGAACTGTTGCAGCAGGTCCTCACCCCGCCTGGTGATGGCCACCTGCATCTCCCCGAAGGTGGCGGTACCCGGTCCGGCCTGGGTCACGACGCCGGGTTCGGAAATTCGGCTCTCCAGGTAGGCCGAGCCGATCATGACTTTTGAAGCCCCTAAAGCTTGGGCCAGTTGCTTTCCGTTATCGATTCCATTTTGCAGCGTCAAGACAACGGTGTCCGCCCCGACCATTGGGGCCAGGGACGGGATCGCTTGGGTGTTGTGGAACATCTTGACGGTGTACAACACCAGTTCTTGTTCGCCGATTGCAGTGGTGTCCTGACAGGCGTTGCCCGGGACAGTAAAATAACCGTCCAGTTCGCTGTCGACTCTAAGTCCGTTCTGTTTGATGGCCTCCAGATGTGCCCCGCGGGCGACGAAGGTAACCTCATGGCCAGCTCGAGCCAGCAGGCCTCCGAAATAACCCCCCACACCACCGGCACCCAATACGGCGACTTTCATAGGGTCCAGGCTCCTAGGTTAAACTTTCTGGGAGGAACGTTCGGTACAGGGTTGATAGAAACGCGTTCCTGGTTGGGTTGTTTTCAACTTTGTCTGCTTTGACCGCCAGGAGCTTCGGTCACCACAGGGGTCCGAACTCCTCGCGCAGGTTCCGCTTCATGACTTTACCCATGGTATTTCTGGGCAATTCATCTACAAAAACCACCGACCTAGGCCGTTTGAATCCGGCCAATCGGTCCCGGCAGTAGCTAATAATTTCCTCTTCAGTCAGGTCGTCGGACTTGCCTACCACGACAGCTCTTACTTCCTCACCCCATTCCGTGTCTGGGACGCCGATTACAGCCGCATCATCGACTTGGGGATGTGACCGGAGCACCTGTTCAACTTCTTCCGGCGAAATCATTTCGCCGCCCCGCTTGATAAAGTCCTTGGCTCGGCCCGCCAAATATATATAACCGTCTTGGTCTTGGTACCCCATGTCGCCAGTGTACACCCAGCCGGCCCGCAGGGCTTCCCGAGTGGCTGAATCTTCCTGCCAATAGCCGGCCATCATGCGAGACCCACTAGCCACGATCTCGCCCGTTTCGCCGACAACTACCGGTTGGCCGGCCTCGTCCACGATTTGGACTTCCACATCCTCCAAAGGCTTACCGATGGAGGTGAGCCGGCGCAACTTGATCTCTATTTCTTCTTCGCTGCCATCCAGCACATGGTCTTCGGGCGGCAGCACTGTGATGGTGGAGGCGGTCTCTGTCTGGCCGAAGGCATTGATGAAGCGGACGCCAGGGAACTTCTCAATGGCCCTGCGGATCACCTCCGCTGGCATGGGGGCCGCACCATAGGTGATCACCTCCAACGATGACAGGTCGAACTCCGAAAACCGGAGATGGTCCATGAGTTGTTTCAACATGGTCGGCACCAACATTGCCCGGTTGACCCGGTACTGCTGTACTTGTTCTAGCCATTCTTCGGGCTCGAACTGCCGCATCACCACCAGCGTCCGACCTCCGTAGACGGCCGCCAGGGCAGCCTGGAGGCCGGCAATGTGGTAGAAGGGCACCGTAATCAGGTTGTTTTCCTCTACGTCGGGGTCGGCCGGCATCACGTTGGCCAACAAATACGATGAAAAGCTGTCGTGGGTTAGCATTACCCCTTTGGGCACTCCGGTGGTGCCGGCAGTGAACATGATTACCGTGGTGTCGTGGTCGTCAGCCTCTGGGAAGTTAATCTGGTCCGCCTCTGCGTCGGCCAATAACTGCTCGTATCCCAGGCGGTCTCCGGTAAGCGTACTGTCCAATACCACTACCCGGTCTGGGGAAAGTCCAACATCCTGCGGTAAGTCTTCTACAAGCTGCAAATAACGTTCGCCAATCAGCAAGCAGGCTGGTTCGGCTATTGTCAGCATCTGCTGCAACTCATGGCTCTTGGCCCTGAAATTCAAGGGAACGTAGATGGCATCCAACTGGGCGGCCGCGAAATAGGTCTCGACAGACCGGTTGCTGTTGACCTGCATGGTCGCGACCCTGTCGCCGGGGCCCACTCCCATGGTGGACAATGCGTTGGCCAGCCGGTTTACCCGCCGGGTCAAGTCCTCGAATGTAAACTCACGTCCTTCGAAAATGATGGCTGGCCGGTCTGGAACAATGGCCGAAGCGATAGTTAGGAACTCAGACGTGTTCATACCGCTCCGTCCAGCAGTCTCGTGGCTAGCCGCTTCTCGAACTCCAGTCCTGGTACCATGTCCAACTCGTCCACCAATCGCAATGCGTCCTTGAGGGCCGCCACTGGCCGGGTCTCAAGATCAGCCAGGGCTTCTGCCAGCTCCCAGCCTTCGTCCAGCAGCATTTCCGAAGGGGCAACCCTTGTGATCAGCCCCATTTCCAGGGCCTTATGGGCTCCGAATTGTCGGCCGGTCAGCAACAGATCCATCGCACGGGAAGGGCCCACGGCGCGGAGCAAAGTCTGAGTCCCTCCAGCGGCTGGTATCATCCCCAAATGGACCTCCGGCATGGCGAATATTGCATCCTCGGCCGCAATCCGCAGGTCGCATAGCAAGGCGATCTCCACTCCTGATCCGATGCAAAAACCGTGGACGGCGGCAACAGATGGTTTGCCCAAGTTTAACATCAGTCCCCAAACGTCCCGTTGCCAACGTACCCGCCGAGCGATTACTTGGGAAGGCGCCGTTCCGAATTCGGTGAGGTCGGCCCCGGCGCAAAAACCTCGGCCCTCTCCTGTGAGCAGGAGGGCCCGGATTTCCGGGTCGGCCACCACTGCTGACAACGCCTGGGAAAGATCGTCACGCATCTGGACGTTGTAAGCGTTTAGGACCTGAGGCCGGTTGAAGGAGATACGGGCGACGGCCCGCCTTTTTTCGTATACGAGAGTTTCGAATGGCGACATTGCACTAATCCTGACCTTCTGACTGGAGGGGGACTTGCCGCAAGAGTATACCGCTGCATGTTACTCTGAGCGCAGCCAAGGATCCTGTTTCGCGAATTTACCTTACTCTCAAGGAACGCTATCCCAGAGTCTTAATCGCAGCGTTCCTCAGAATGACCGCTTTGGGGCAACGCCTCCTGGAGAGAAAACGGACCGTTTCAAGT
>CAZYBD010000214.1:0-5101 GCA_964645515.1 uncultured Dehalococcoidia bacterium
CAGGGCTGACAGGCAAGCTCCTGGCCAAGAGCGGGCAAGAGCCACACGTATTGATTATGAACGTTGACGGGGTTATTAACCCAGTCAAAGCGCGGTTCATCTCCAGGGCTATCGACCGGGCCCAGGAAGACGGAGCCAAACTGCTGATCATTGAACTGGACACATCAGGTGGTTTGCTTAGCTCCACGAGAAAGATCGTTGAGGAGTTGTTGGAGTCTTCGATCCCGATCACAGTTTATGTTTCCCCCAGCGGCGCGAGGGCCGGGTCGGCAGGCACCTTTATAACAGCCGCCGCAAACTTCGCCGTGATGGCCCCCGGCTCCAATATCGGAGCCGCCGCACCAGTGTCAGGGGCTGGCGAGGACCTTCCAGACACGCTTGCTATCAAAGTTGAAAACGATGCTGCCGCGCTGATCCGCAGTATCGCTCAGGAGCGTGGCCGCAACCAAGAACTGCTGGAAGCCACTGTTCAGGAGTCTGCCTCCTATTCGGCCGCCGAGGCGGTGGAGTCAAATATCGTCGACTTCATCGCGGAAGATGTCGACGACCTCCTGGCCAAGTTGGACGGCCGTACGGTGGAAACCTCTGCGGGCTCCAGAATATTGAATACTTGGGACTTAAGACAAAAGGACCTGGGGAAAAACATTCTGGAGCATTTCCTGGAGTTTATTTCAGACCCCAACGTAGCATTCTTGCTCCTGACCATTGGGGGCCTGGGAATCGTTATCGAGCTGTTCAACCCCGGTCTTATCGTCCCTGCGGTGGTTGGTATCATCTCTCTCTTGTTGGCTTTTTTGGCTGTGGGTAACCTGCCCGTAAACTGGGCCGGCGTGGTGTTCATCCTTTTAGCGGTAGCTCTGGCGGGGTTCGAGGTTGCGGTATCTGGATTTGGAGTGCTGGGTATTGGGGCTATTGTGAGCCTCGCTGTTGGAGGACTGCTGCTATTCACTCAGTTCGGAGATGCCTCACCGACGCTCCCTCCGATTGCGGTAAGTCGCTGGGTGGTCGGCACCACAGTCGGCGTTGCGGCCTTGGCCTTGGCTTATTTCGTTAAAAACACGGTCGAGTCGCGAAGGGCGGGGCTCCCAGGGCAGGCCTCTTTAATAGTCGGCCAGACCGCCACCGTGACCGATACCCTGGACCCTCGGGGAGTGGTCCGAATAGCTAACGAAACCTGGACAGCCGTTAGTCAAGATGGTACCGTTGTCGGTATCGGGGAGCCGGTTAAAGTAACCGGAATAGATGGCTTGATTTTGACGGTTTCTCGATGCGAACAGACCGATCCATTCAAGGACCCGTAATAACGGGTCAAGGGGCGAAGCTATGTCGACTGCCGTAATCATTGTTCAGCAATACCAACGGATGGTGGTCCAGAAGTTTGGGACATTCACCGGTACTAGAAAGCCCGGACTCCATTTTTTGGTGCCCTTCATAGAGACCGGCATTAAAGTTGACCTTCGGGAAAGAGTCGCGCGCGTGCCTACGCAGAAGTACATCACGTCGGACAACGTGGTGGTGGACATGGACTTCGTAATCTACTACAGGGTTATGGAGGACTAGGCGGAGCGGGCGGTCTTGGAAGTGCAAAACTTCGAGTTGGCGGTGGTCAATCTAGCGTTCGCCACCCTGCGTGCCGTGATAGGCGCCACCAGCCTGGCCGAAGCCTTAGCCGAACGGGAAAAGATCCGGGACCAGTTGCAAGTGCGTATGGACGAAGTCACCGCGCGCTGGGGCGTCAAGGTGTCGCAGGTGGAAATCAATGAAATTGACCCGCCTCCGGGTGTAAAAGCGGCCATGGAGCGAGAGAAGTCAGCTGAGGCCATTAAAACCGCCGAGATTACCGAGTCGGAAGGTGCCCGGCAGGCACAGATCAACCGTGCCGAGGGCGAAAAACAGGCGGCGATACTGTCGGCTGAGGGTCTGCGCGAGTCGGAAATCCTCACGGCCGAGGGAGAGCAGCAGGCCGCCGTTCTTCGGGCCGCGGGTTTTAGTGAAGCTTTGGACCGTATCTACAAGGTCGCCAATAATGTAGACGCCAAGACCATGAGCCTACAGTATTTTGAAACGTTGAAATCCCTCGGTGAGAGTCCGTCGACCAAGTGGATTTTCCCCATGGAGTTTACTTCAATGCTGGGGAATTTCATGTCGATGAACCGCGGGGGCAAAGACTAGGACGGTTGGTCTAACTAGACACCTTGCCCCAAATGTGAGCCACAGAAGGGGCCAGCCCAGGCGACTGCGCGCATAGTGGCTGGCTCCTTTTCAATTCCAGGAAAGGTGGGTTGAAACGGCCTGTAGTTGGCGGCTCGTCTTAGGTACAACACGCTGTCGTACTTGGGTTTGGAGTTGAGAATATGTAGGAGGTGTGGTCGAATCGGCGCATCCGTAGCGAGGATTTCGCGGCGGTTATTAGTTCCAGTCGAACCGTTCCACCTGGTTGAAGGCGCTGATACGGCCCAAGTCGATACCGCCCGCAAAACCAGCGAGATTGCCGCATATTAGATACAGAGACGCCGGCATGTCTGCGGGCGGACTGGGCGCTCAGTGCGACTTATCTTGCTCGTCATAAATGGACGTAAACCATTTATGATTTGGATCGGACGCGTCCAGAAATTCCAAAGCCGAAGAATACGGTTCCGCGTCCCTACTGGCTACTCGGTCCAACGTAATATTCAGGACAGGATCCTGTTCCACCAACTTGCGGAGCCGCCGTCCAAGCTCTTCTTCGACTGCCTCAAGGAACTCGTTCTTTCTATGCTGGTCGCGCTTTTTGTCCAGTTCTCCGGTTAACTGGAGAAATTCTTGGTGCTCTTCTATTTTTGCCCATACTTCCTCTATCCCTTGGCCTGTGTGAGCAGTTGTCAACATCACCGGCGGGACCCACTCGGGGGTGACGGGCGACATGTGGAGCATCCCTGTGATGGCCGTTGCCATTTGAGACGCTCCGTCCCGGTCTGCCTTGTTTACAAGGTAAACATCGGCGATTTCCATTACGCCCGCTTTCAGTGCTTGGATAGTGTCGCCCGATTCGGGCATCAATGCCACCAGCACCGTGTCTGCCACCCCAATGATGCCCAATTCGGTCTGTCCGACTCCCACGGTCTCGACGATTATTATGTCGATGCCGGCCGCGTCCAGAGCCCGAGTCATGCATTTGACTATCCGAGGCAATCCACCCGCCTGGCCCCGTGTTGCCAGGCTACGGATAAAAACTCCGGAATCCAGATAATGCCGCTGCAATCGGATTCGGTCGCCCAACAGGGCACCGCCACTGAAGGGGCTGGTGGGATCCACGGCGATAATACCGATCCGTTTGTTCTGGGCCCTCACCAATTTCGTGAGCTGGTCCACTATAGTGCTTTTGCCGGCGCCTGGCGGCCCGGTTATTCCGATGGTATAAGCCGTGCCGGTGTGCCCGTCAACAGCCTTCATCACCTCGGCAGCTTCCGGGTCTCCCCGTTCCAGCAACGTTATCAATCTAGATAGCGCCCGCTGGTCGCCTGCCAGAAGCATTTCTACCAACTTGGTCAACGGTCAGGGATCCCGACGGCTAAATGAGACCTGTAATGTCCCAGTTTGTGAATCAACACCGAATCGAGCATCAGTCTTTAACGCAGTCAAGAATGAGTTATGCATAACCCTGACTAGGGGACGGAGTCTAATGGCGAAAGCTTTCGAACCCCTTGCCACCGGTAGTAATTAGCAAGTCGGGCCGATTGCCCCAGCGTTTGAGGAACCGGCCGAAGTTTTTGCGGCTTAACTCATCTCGCTGGTTTTCGTCCAACTCGGTCCACTGCCGGTGTTCGTGGCGTACAAGCGGCAGGGACGCGTCAGCGACCACGCGGTAGCCTTTGTCTTTAAACTGGAAGCAGTAGTCGATGTCCAGGTTCCGGTAGAACCGGAACACCTCGCGCATCAGCCCGACCGTGTTCACGGCCTCGCGGCGGAAGGCCATGCAATACGCCTGCATGGCATCAGCGTCGCCCTCTTCCACCTCTTCGTGGAAATGTTGCAAGTCGTCTGTGGTAAGACCGTAGGGGCCGAATATTCCTACGGTGGGGTCGCCGAGCTGCTGGGACATTGGACTTAGGATGTCTCCCACGACTTCTGCTGACCCGTCGATTACTACCACGTTGTTTCCCAGGCTCTGTTTGATCCCAATATTTTTGCTGGCAGCATCGCCGATCACGTGGTCACAGTGGATTACTCTCAGGTTGGTGTGGCTGCCCTTGATGTCCTCCAACATCTCGCCAGTGCCGTCAGACGAGCCGTTGTCTATTACTATGAGTTCTGTGGAGTGAGTGCCTGAGTGACGCATTACTCCGTCTACGCAACGTTGCACGTCGTCGGAGTAGCCGTAGGCATTCAACACGAAGGTGAAATCGAACTGGGATGGCTGCTGCAAGAAAGACTCTACTTCGCGAGATGAAGAGACCGAATGCCACTTTTCCAGTCGGCGCTCCATTGTCGTCTTGGGCCGGGCTCTGGCACCGCCGGGAGTGTCCTCCACCACATAACCGTCAGAGGACAACTGAGAACGTAGCAAGTCCGACGTTTCGTAGTTGGTCTGGCCCCGGAGCTTGTCTCGCTCCATCAAGGCGGTTGTTACTTCTTCCCCCACAGCGTTGGTTGCAGGGGCCTCTTGCAGGTTAAGTCCAAACATCCGATCAAATTTTAACAGCAGGTCCAGCTTGTTACGGTCAGGCAGGTCCGACCGCACCATGTCCCAGGTCAACGCCAAGGCCCGCGGCAGGTCCAGGTCATTGTCGATGGCCTCCCAAAAGCGCTGGTGGTAGTCGTCGGCAGCCCCGGCGTGTCCGTTGGACTCGGGCTGCTGGCTCCACAACCAGACGCGTTGACGCAAGTTGGTTAGCGCTTTCTCCGCCGCACGCAGCGATGTGAACGTAAAGTTCATGCGATGGCGGTAAAGGTTCGTCATGCAGAGGTACCGGAAGGACAAAGGGTCAAACCCACGGTTGATCAGTTCTTCAACCAGGAACACATTACCCGATGACTTAGCCATCTTGGCGCCGTCGGCTAAAAGGTGCTGACCGTGCACCCAATAACGGACGTGTTGCTGGCCAAAGGCAGCCTCGCTCTG
>CAZYBD010000215.1:0-4437 GCA_964645515.1 uncultured Dehalococcoidia bacterium
GCCGTGGCCGAGCCCTACATCCGACGCCGAGCCATTCGTCATTTGGAGAAGGGGCGAGTGGTGCTCTTCGCGGCCGGCACCGGTAATCCGTACATGACCACCGACACCGCCTCCGCACTTCGCGCTCTGGAGATCAACGCGGATGTGTTGCTGATGGCAAAAAACAACGTGGACGGTGTCTATGATTCCGATCCTAATGAGAACCCCGATGCTGTGCGCTTCGGCACCCTCGACTACTTGGACGCACTGAATCTCCGGCTGTCGGTCATGGATTCCACCGCGGTTTCCCTTTGTATGGACAACAAACTGCCCATCGTGGTTTTTGACATGTTCAAGCCGGGCAGCATGGGCTGTATACTCTCCGGCGAGACGGTTGGGACTATGATTGCTGGGAGGGATTGATCATGCCTCCGAAGGACAAGGACAACGAGACCGATTTAACTCCCGAACAGGTCCTGAGCGAAGTCGACGCCAAGATGAACCGTACCCTGGAGGCGTTCAAGCGGGATCTGAATCAGCTTCGTACCGGCCGGGCCACGCCGGCGCTTGTCGAAAACGTCCTGGTCGATTACTTCGGCACCGCTACCCCTTTGAAACAGATTGCTTCTATTGCCGCCCCAGACGCTAGAGCCATTGTGGTGACCCCTTGGGACAAGGGCGCATTCGGGGAAATCGAAAAAAGCTTGTTAAAGTCGGAGCTTGGGCTTAACCCTTCCAACGACGGCAACATTATCACCGTCCCCATCCCCCCGCTGACCAACGAGCGCCGCCAGGATATGGGGAAGTTGCTAAAGGGAAAGGTGGAAGACGGCAAAGTGTCGGTCCGGAACGTCCGACGGGATGGACTGGATTCGTTACGGAAGCTCGAGAAGGGCAAGTCCATTTCCCAAGACCAAAACCGTCGAGCCCAAGAACAGTTACAAAAGATGACTGACGGCCACAGCAAGCAGATCGACGAAGCCGGGTCCGCCAAAGAGGCGGAGATACTGCAGGTCTAGCCCAGTGCAATTGAATGCCGCAACGGACCGGTCATTGCTGGACAATCCAAGCGTTCCGGCTCATGTCGCGTTCATCATGGACGGAAACGGGCGTTGGGCTCAGCAGCGCGGCTTACTCCGATTGGAAGGACACCAAGCCGGGGTGGACCGAATTCAAAGTGTCTTGGAAACGCTGGGCCCCAAGGGGGTTAAATTCGTCACCATTTACGCGTTTTCCACGGAGAACTGGCAACGGCCCGAGGAAGAAGTAGAAGGCCTGATGGATATCTTCTCGGCGGCGGTCGAAGCCCAAACTGAGAGCCTTCATGAGAAAAACGTCAGAATCGTCCATGTTGGAAAGACCCGAAACCTAAGCCCTGAGCTCAAGACCTCGGTGAGGGCGGCCGAGGAGCTAACCAGCAAGAACACCGGAGTCACACTGAACGTCGCATTCGACTACGGAGGCCGCGACGAGATCATAGAGGCAGTCAAAGAGATGATCCGGGACGGCTTGGATCCCGAAGGAGTGGACGAAGGAACTTTTAGCCGTTACCTGTTCACCGCCCATTGTCCGGATCCTGACCTGATCATCCGGACCGGTGGCGAACAAAGGATCAGCAACATTCTGTAGAGGCAGTCGGCCTACAGCGAGTTTTACCATACGTCCACCCTGTGGCCTGACCTGGGCCCCGAAGAACTTGAATCGGCCTTGGAAACCTTCGCGAGCCGTCAACGGCGTTACGGTCGAGTGGGCTCCGAGAGAGAAGACTTAGACTCAGGGGCCTAACCTCTTGCGCCGACGGTTGCTCACTGTCCTGGTTGGCATTCCGATCTTGCTTGGGGCCGTTTGGCTGGGCGCCCCCTGGCGCACCGTTCTGGTCGTCCTAGCGGGTTCGGTGGCTGTATGGGAATTCTTCCGATTGCTGCCCCCTGGCAGTGGTCCGCCGCTCCCTGTGCTTATCGGTGTCGCCTGGGTGATAGCGATTCTCTTGGGCGCACAGGCGTCGTCGGGCTTCGAGAATTTCCTGATGGTGACTGCCGGTATTCTTGTCGCTGGAGCTTTCGTCTCTTCCCTATGGTTTATCGCTTTCTACCGCGGTCAACGCTATCCGCTGAGTTACCTCTACTTGCTGATGGGCCCACTCTATGTGGGGTTTCTGTTGTCTCACAGCTTGTCCATTCGAGAGTTGCTGGGAGATGATCTGGGCCGGAATTGGCTGCTGTTCGCACTGTTTGTTACTTTCGCTACTGATACCGGCGCTTTCGCTGTGGGACGTACTGTGGGGCGAACACCGCTGGCCCCCTCAGTCAGCCCCAACAAGACATGGGAGGGTAGTATTGGCGGCTTTGGCACTGCGATTGGGGCGGCGTTGCTGGTGGTCTTGGTCTTAGATCTGGAAATCGCTAGGTGGCAGCAGTTGCTCATCGGTGCTACAGTAGGTGCCGTTTCCCAGGTGGGGGATCTGTTTGAATCCAAGCTCAAACGGCTGTCCAACGTCAAAGATGCCAGTAGTATAATTCCTGGGCACGGAGGCGTTTTGGACCGCTTGGACAGCATCTTGTTTGCCTTGCCCGCCATATACTATTTTTTGGGGACGGTATTTGAGCCATGAGAAGGATCGTTGTACTTGGGTCTACCGGCTCTATTGGGCGCCAGACTCTCGATATCGTCCGCGCCTTCCCGGAGGAATTTGAAGTAGTCGGGCTCGCCGCCTGCTACAACATTGGAGTGTTTCTGGAGCAAGTGGCGGAGTTCAAGCCACGTCACGTCTGTTGCGCTGCTCCCCTAGATGAGCCTATTCCCGGCACCGAATACACCCCAATGGAAGAAATGGTTGCCTTGGAAGAGGTAAACCAGGTAATGGTTGCCTTGATGGGCAGCGTAGGTCTAGTACCAAGCCTGAACGCCTTGGCGCATGGCAAGTCCATCGCCCTCTCCAATAAAGAACCGATTGTGATGGCTGGTTCGTTAATTAAAGAATACGAAGCGCGCTACGGCGGAGAAGTGCTCCCCGTAGACAGCGAACCAAGCGCCATCTGGCAATGCCTGCGTGGTGAGGACAACGAGATATTGCGGTTAGTGATTACGGCGTCGGGTGGACCTTTCCGCACCACTCCTCTGGAAGAAATGGCTAGGGTTACACCTGAACGGGCGTTACAGCATCCAACTTGGAAAATGGGCAGGAAGATAACGATTGATTCTGCCACGTTGATGAATAAGGCCTTTGAAGTCATAGAGTCGCATTGGTTATTTGACGTGGCTTGGGAAAGAATAGAAGTGGTTGTCCACCCACAAAGCACCATCCATTCCATGGTGGAATTCGCCGATGGTTCGGTAAAGGCCCAGATGGGACCTCCAGATATGCGGCTGCCCATCCAGTACGCCCTGTTCTACCCTACGCGACTGCCCAACGAATTGATTCCCAGACTCGATATACGCACCTCCCACTCGTTGACGTTCGATCCCTTGGAACGGGAGCGGTACCCGTGCTTCTCGCTGGCAGTATCGGCGGGTAAGCAGGGAGGTACTTATCCGGCGGTGCTGAGCGCGGCTGACGAGGTGGCGGTGCAAGCGTTCTTGGATGGGAAGATCGGCTACACTGGTATCCACCGTTTGGTGGAGCAGGTGCTGTCGGAGCACGAGTCTCTCCCTGGCAACAATGTGGCGGAAGTATTGAGCGCGGACGAATGGGCTTCGGCACGGAGCAAAGAACTGGCGGCCGGGTAGCCGTGTCATTTCCTGTCCGGCCATAAAGCCGATTTCTGACTAGCGCTTATGGATGCCGTCCTCATAGCAATCGCTTCTCTGGTGCCTCTCCTCCTGATATTGGTGGTCGTCCACGAATTTGGTCACTTCGTGACTGCCCGGGCGATGGGGATCAAGGTCTTGGAGTTTGGGGTGGGGTTTCCGCCGCGGGCGTTCGGCGTCTACATTGGGCGCACGCTGGTCCTGATCCATCCCTGCACGCGATTCATCGGCCTGGATGGCCCGTCGTCACTACAGCGAGGACAGCAGGTCAAAGTTAGCTCGGCGGAAGACGTGGACGGCAACCTGGTAGCCTGGACCATTGAGCTCAGCAAAAAACAGGAGGGGGGCATCACCAACCTGGCCACCGAGAAAACCGACGATGACCTGCTGAAGCACGAAGGGAAAATCCGCTCGGTGGGTGACGGCGCGAGTTCGATCATCTTGGCCGACATGCTCTACTCGGTCAACTGGGCCCCGCTGGGAGGCTTCGTACGTCTGGCCGGCGAGTCCAACCCCAGGGTGCCCCGCAGCCTGGCCAGTAAGGGCCCCGGCACCCGACTCCTAGTGCTGATTGCTGGGCCCTTGATGAACGCGATACTGCCCATCGTTATTTTCACGGCCGTGTTCATGATCCCCGAGGACGTGGAACTAGGGCAGGTGTCCGTACTCCAAGTTATTGAAGGTAGTGCGGCAGCGGAGGCCCAAGTGCAG
>CAZYBD010000216.1:0-20698 GCA_964645515.1 uncultured Dehalococcoidia bacterium
GGCATCTACTCCAAAGCAGACGGCATCCACCTGCGGGTGATCGCCCGGGCGTCCAACGAAGACGCCGCCAAGGCTATGATCGCACCGGTAGAACAGGCCATACACAACCGGTTAGAAGAATACATTTGGGGCTACGATGACGAGACGCCCGAGCAGGCCGTGGGCCAGTCCCTACAAGCCCGTGGGTTGACCCTGGCTGTGATGGAGTTTGGAACTGGAGGATTCTTGACCAACGCCATTACTGAAATTCCGGAGTCTTCGGTCTATTTCAAAGGAGGAATCGTTGCCACCGGCCGCGACTCAATAATCGCCAACGGCGTCCCCGCCGATGCACTGGGCGAGCACGGAACAGTAAGCCAGCAGGCCGCCAACGCCATGGCTCAAGCTACCCGCAAGAACCTGGGTGCCGACCTGTGCATTGGCGTCTCAGGAGTGCTGGGTCCTTCGGAAATTGAGGGGAAGCCTCCAGGCCTAGCCTACATCTCTATCGCCAACGACAAGGTACTTAAAGAGCTAGAGATGCGAGTCCCACCCCGCCGCATCACCATCAAACGTCGCATCTCCAACCACGCTCTTATCGAGTTACACAAGCTACTGTAGGCTGGAGGTAGAACCAATAGAGCAATGCTCGAAACCGGAACCCCTCGCGATCTGCCTCGTGAAGGGTCGTTTGTTACCGAATATAAGTGATGAACCACCATCCGCTGCATCCCTAGGAATAACGACTACCAGGCACAATATCGCAGAATAGCCACAAGATGATCGCTAGCGCGAATACAACCCCGAGCAATGGCACCAACGAGGGGTTGCTTTCCCCATCGTTGACCTCCTCTAGGTTTGGCTACTGCGCCAGCCAAACCTAGGGATGCGCATCCTTCTTGGTATGAACCTGAGAGGCAGCCTCCGTGTATTCTGATCTGGTTGGTAGGGAGGCCAAAACTTATGGTGAGCCGTTAGTTCTGTAATAGGACTTGGAGATATGAATCATAATCTGGTCTAGAATGACAAACCACCCGCCCGGATAGGATTGGGGCGGGTGTATTCTAACCCGGACTCCGGCCGCTTAGCTGCGGACCGAACGCCGGGCGGTTAGCTCCCGGTAGAGCATGGGGAGGCGTTCGGGGAGGGCCCAGATTTCGCCCAGAACCTCGTAGCCCATATCTCCACACATGCTCATCAGGTAGTCGAGGACCGCTATGACTACAGTTAAACAGCACGGCGTGATAATCTTGAGCCTGGCCTCCAACAGCGCCATATGCGTGTCGTGGACGGCGTACTCTTTTTCCACGCCTTCCCGGCTGTAGCCCCGGTCCTGGGGGCGTCCGTCGCTGATCAGGAACATAATCTTGGTGTGGGCGTCCTGGTTTTCCAGCTTGGTACTGGCGTGGCGAATGGCCGCGCCCATGCGAGTGGCGTGTAGCGGTGTAATCTTGTCGATTCGGCGCTTGATCTTCTCGCCGAACCCCTCAGCGATGTCCTTGATCACATAGAACTCGACATTCTCTCTGCCGTAGCCGGAGAATCCGTAGATACCGTAAGTGTCGCCGATGGACTCTAGCGCCTGGATAAGCAAAGCGGTGCTCTCCTTTTCGAGGTCGATAATCCGCTTGTAGTTGCGCCGGACCAAACCCTCCCGTCGACGGCGGAGCCAGACCATGTACTCCACCGGGTCGTCCGGGGCGTCACGGTCGTCCACAGTCTGGCGCCCTTCGTCGATGGCCTCGGCAGTGGAGGCACTCATATCGAGCAGGAACACCACGGCCACATCGCGCCGGTTACGGTTGCGGTGCCAATATATCTTATCGTCGGGGGGGATTTTCATCTTGAGGTCGATCCAGGCTTCCAGAGTCGCGTTCAAATCCAAGTCCTCACCGTCAACCAACCGGTAGGTCTTGCGCATGTTCTCCGGCATAATCAGCTCGAACTGGCGACGGATATGGTTGGACAACGCCTGGTAGTTTTTGAGGGAGTCCTGGTAGAAATTGGCATCGCCCTCTTCCACAGTCTTTTCTTTCACGATACACCAGCGCGGCTTGTAGTCGTTGGCGCGGAAATCCCATTCATCGTACACGTACGTTTGGGGCTCCCTGGCCTCCAACTCTCCCCCTTGCTCATCTTCGTTCATCAGTGGCCCGTAGCCCTGGCCGGGCTGTGAATTGGGCGGGGGCGTCCCGGCCTCCTTCATTATGTTCTGGGCAAACGTGCTCATGTTGTCGTTGATCTCGCCCTCCTCGGCGTCCAACTCCAACTCGTCACTCTCCTGAAGTAGCTGCTCCAACATTTCCTGGGTCATGGGCTGGGCGTCGCCCTCCTCGCCGCTGTCGGCCTGCAGCTTGGTGAGGAGCTGGACCATCTCCGGCTTGAAGTCGCCGCGGTAGTCCACGGGTTCGGGGGACTCGTAATCTTCCCCTTCTTCGCCTTGGCCGGCCTGTTCCATCCCTGCCTGCAACTGGTCAATCAGGTCTTCATATTCTTGCTCGTTGAAATCGCCGGGCTCCTCCAGGTCTTGATCCTCCCAGTCCTCTTCCTCTTTAGTCTCGTTGGACAAGCGGGAAATAATTTCGTAGGCCCTAAGCGAAGCCTCAGATGTATCCTCCACGGTCGCTTCTGAGGTGCGTAGCTGGTGCAGGATGCGTGAGAGCATAACCGCCGCTTCTTCGTACTCTTTGGGAACCGGCAAGTCGGTGAACTTCTCCAGACTCATGTGGATCAGCAGCTCGACCATAGCCTGCTGTATGGGCATTTCTTGGATTTCGGGTCTACGTGACAGGGTCTCCCTTTGTACCCGCGACGCGGCCAGACTAATACCCGGGTATTCCACCTTGATGCGGTAGTCCAATCGGCAGTCTTCCAGTACGGTGAAGACATCAAAGGCGAGCTTACCGTTTTCGAACAATGCGAGGAACCGGCCAATATCAGTGTAGGTTCGTGCGCTGCCCGCACTGTTGACGTCCGAATCGGTAGGGTCATCGACCTCTGCAGTCTCAGAGATTCCGGGGATGACCTCGCTGAATCCGTCGTCGGTTACCTGCTGGGCCACTTCTTCCATGGTCTGCCGGGTAGCCCGTTGGTCCGCCTGTCTCTTATAGAACTCCTCCTCCATCTCGAAACGGCGGTTCTCAAACTGGGTAGCTGGCAAGTCAAACTGGAACTCGAAGCTGCGGAACTCCAGGTGAGCCACCTGATGGGTCGAGACGACCTTGAACCAGGAGAAATTGTCTTGTTTGCTGGAGTAGTGGTCAACCACCGGCGGCAAGAAAACCTTGGAGCCATCTGTAGAAGCCGTGTCTTCGTCCACCCAACCGATATTGCGGCGTACCAACTCCTGGGTGTTGAATATCTCGACACCGGAGCCGGACAGGGCGCGGCAATAAAGCCGCAGGATGCCTTTGACTCGGTCTAACTCCAGACTGGACGAGAGGGTCTCCAGCATGGACTCCGAGGTGTTCGACTCGATCTTGAAAAACGCGATTCCACTTTCCGGGTTTTCTTGCAAGAGCTTCATGCCGTGCTGGTACCAGGTATCCAGCTGACTGACCGTGATGCGGTTCAGTACGTCGTCCAGGCTCCTAAGGAAGGGGCCCACTGCTTCCGGCGCCACCGCGACTAGGGCGTCGCAGAGGTCCAGTATGTAGCCCTGGGATCCCTGAGGGACACGCCCTAGCGCCTGGGTGCCATCTGAAAGGAAGCGAGACGTATCGCGGAGTCCAACTTTGGCCAAGCGCTCACCCAATTTCAGGAACCGCCCAGTCTGGGATTCATCCACCTGCTGCAAAGCGCGGGGCACTAACTCCAGACAAGTCTTCACTTCCCGCCAACTGGAGTCGATTAACGCCCGAGCCATGGACAGAAACGGCTCACGCTCCCGGCCCATTCCGGGCAACACGTCCCGGCCTAGGAGCAAACACTCGCCAGCTACGTCATAAGACTTGTAGGAAAGGGCTTCCACCAGGGATGCGAAAACTTCGACGTCCCAAAACGGCAAGCTGCGCACCAAGTCCGGACTGACCTCAAAGAACGTGCTGGCAAGGGTGGAGGACTTCCACGTGCCCTTGTAAAGGCTACGGCCCAGTCCTGCCCAACGTGGAATATATTGGGGCCGTAGATTGGGAACTATCGCGACGCTGGCCTTGAAAAAGGCTACAGCGAGAGTGGGAGAGTCCTGTGCCAGGTAGGTGCCACAACGTGCCCACTGCATGAATGACGGGAAGGACAGATAGCGGGAAACCTGAGGACTGACCCGGTAATATTCGATGGCCGACTCCCACGAACGAACGGTCTGAGTGCCGATGGCCAGGCCTTCCTTGGCCCAAAGTCCAATCTCTTCAGAACCGAAAGCGCTATTTACCGGCTCTATGGCCTCCCGGTAGGCCTCCAGAACCGCGGGCGGTAGTTTGGCCAACTCCTGTTCTAACTCGGGAAGGGGAGCACTACTCAACTCGTTGACCCTCACATTCCAGCTCATCGTCTAGGAATCCTAGGAATTGCTGGAGGATTCTGGCCGTTGCGCCAAACACCAGATGCTCGCGGTAAGCGTAGGAGCAGGTGTTGACGGCTTCACCTTGTTGCCAGTGGGTTTCCACTCGTCGGCTATTGGGGTCTCTTAACGCGGTTATTGGGAATTCCAAAACTTCCGCGATCTCATCAGCGCTGGGATTGAAGTCATAAGGATAATCGATGGTACCGGCAAACACTCGGACGAGGAAGCGGGAGCGGGTCGCCACTTCGTCCATCTCGCCTAAGACTTTGACATCGGTCCGGCTGATACCCATCTCCTCCTCTGTTTCTCGGAGTGCAGTATCCAACGGGCCAGCGTCTTCTGGGTCGCTGGCGCCCCCGGGGAAAGAAATTTCCCCTTTGTGGTACTCCACTCCCTCCGAACGCTTGTTCAGGAGGATACAGTAGGCATCCTGTTTCCGGTATAACAGCACCATCACCGCCGCTGGCTTCAGACCATCCTCTGGCACACGGCTCAGCTTCCGGTTCGCCAAGGCCAGTTTGACCAATTCTGGCGGTGTCAGAACCATCTACACAGCTACTCGAAGATTGACGACGCCACTTCCTCCAAGCTCCGTTGTAGCTCAGCATCGTCGGTGAGGGTCCAGACGATAGCGACCTGGCAGGCCCTCCGGGCCGAAATGCCTTCCGACATCAGCCGGCCAGCGTAAATGAGCAGCCTGGTACTGGCGCCTTCCTGGAGGCCGTGCTCTTCTAGGTTACGTATCTTTTCGCCTAACTTCGCCAGCTAATCGTCCTGCTCGGCGGAGCAGCCGCTCTCCCGCTCAATGATCTCCCGCTCAATATCCCGCGGCGGATAGTTGAACTCGATGGAGATGAAACGCTGCCGGGTGCTGTGCTTCAGGTCTTTCAAAGCGCTCTGATAACCTGGGTTGTAGGAGATGCACAGGAGGAACCGGTCATCGGCTTCAATGATCGAGCCCGTCTTTTCTACCGGCAGGATGCGACGGTGGTCAGTCAGAGGGTGAATTAGCACCGTGGTGTCCTTACGGGCTTCCACCACTTCGTCCAGGTAAAGAATGGCCCCTGCTTTGACTGCTCGTGTCATAGGACCGTCAATCCAGCGAGTACCATCCGCGTCCAGCAGATACCGGCCTACCAAATCGCTGGCGGTCAAGTCTTCATGGCAGGCGATGGTGACCAGGGGCACGCGGACATCTCCGTCCTTGCGACCACCGTCTTTCCCTTCGCCCTTTTTGTCCTTTACCACTGTTAGCGGCCGACCCACCTTCCAGGCCATATACTCCACAAAGCGGGTCTTGCCGCAGCCCGTAGGCCCCTTCAACAGCACAGGGATATGCTGGTTATAAGCCGCGCTAAAGAGCTCCAGTTCGTCACCCACTGCCCGGTAATAGGGCTCAGAGCGGACCAAGAATTCTTCGATGGCATATTCAGTGTATTTCTGCTCTGCGGCTTCAACCATTATTTTAGCTCGTTCCTTTCTCTAACTCGACTATTCCACACGTCGTCGATTGCAGATTCCATTGCCGCGATATCGCCAGAGTTATCGATTATCGCATCGGCTTGCCTGAGCCTTTCCGCCTGGTCCATCTGGGAGGAGATGCGTTTGCGGACCTCCTCCTGACTCAGTCCGTTTCGCTCCGAAAGGCGTTTCATTATCGCCTCTTCAGGAGAATCGGTAACCCACACTTCCTGAACCAGGGAATCCCAACCCGCCTCGTACAGCAGGGCAGCCTCCACCACCGCTACTTCTACAGCTTGGCCGCGCAAGTCTTCGATTTTTTTCTCTACTATGCGGGCCATCAAGGGATGCATAATCCTGTTTAACTCTGCCAACTGGTCAGGTTCGGAAAAAACAATGGCGCCCAGTTTGCTCCGGTCGATCTCTTTATCGGGCCCTAATATTTCCTTGCCGAATGCTTCGACGACCTGTCGCCAAGCCTCCGATTCGCGAGTGTAGACCTCGTGGCCCACTTGGTCCGCGTCGATAACCGATGCACCGAGTTTTGCCAGATAACGGGCTGCCTCGCTCTTTCCGCTGCCTATACTGCCCGTGAGCCCGATCACCAACATAATCAACCAAAGTTGGGCGGCACGGTTTCCGGGCCAATCACAACGCTAGATTGTGCTCGTTCCATGCCGGAGCCATTCTATCAACGTGGCTGCGGATGGTCAACTTGAATCGCTGCGTCCGCCAGCGGGCTATTAAACGCAAGCCTCATAGGGAACACCGAGATTTTTTGCAAAGCTAATTCTCTTTTCTGCGATTTACGCTGGCTCTGGTTTTGAATTAATCCCCTACTACGAACTTACCCCAGCGCGCTTCGTAGGCTTCCTGCAACTCCTTGAACAACTTGCGGTACTCTTCCGTGTCAATGGACGATGTGGTCATAATCACCGCGTCTTCCCGGTTGTCTGCGTAGTATCCCTTGCGAATACCTACCGACTTAAAGTCGTACTTCTGGTACAGCCGATGGGCAATAAAGTTGGAAACGCGTGCCTCCAGAGTCATAACCTTGGACCCGTATTCCACGGCGGCGCGCAGCGATCCAATCAGCAACATCTCGCCTATTCCTTGGCCACGCAGGCTTTCCCGCACTGCAATTTCGGTGATGTGAGCCTCTTCGCCCTGGTACCACACGCTAACGTAGCCAGCGATTGCGTGCTCCGTCCAGACCGTCGACGAGGCCTTATCTGGGGAGGAGCCCAAGCCTATGCGCTCGACCAGGCGGGACCAGAAGGATGGGCTATTATCCGGCGGTTTTACTGCCAACTCTTCGTCGGCTCCAGCCTCACGGGCAGTTCCATCCAGGCAGGCCACCAGATAACAAGCGTACCGGTTGTTGATGTCGCGCTTAAACCCAGAACTCACCCAAATGGGTGAAAACGCTTCCTTTTCGATCTCGACGACTTCATCGATATCCTCCCTTCTAAGCCGTCGTAGCGAAACCGAAATCGACTCTCGCAATTCGAACCATTTCCAACATAGGGGTTAGGCAGGGGTCGAGGGCGATTTTAACATAACTCCAATACGGACAGGCATGAACTAGGGTGCGCGAAAATCAAATACTTTGAACCAGAGCTGCACGGTGGCGTACCGTCCGTCGTATCCGGGAGCCGCCAATAAATCCACAGTTCGGGCTGTTGAGGACAACCAAGGCTAACCTTCCTCCCGACCGTTTACGGGGCGATCAGGTCAGCGCGCGCCGGAACCGTCAGTTCCCCCAAATTCAGCGGACTACGCAACAGCGGCAGGTGTAAGCATCTGTCCTTACCAGCCTGTTTGTAGACACAGCCTACCTCGGTGCCCAGAACGAAAATCGCGCCGCCGTATTGAGATGTCACTTCATCCACCGACCCAGGTTGATCACGAGGTCCGAAAGCCAATCGGGAAGAGTGGAATCGGTACTGCCACCCTTAGTATGGGCAGTAGAGGCCGCATTAGGCGGTGCCAGGTTCTTACTGCATGGGCAGGCGTATTGGGAATGTAGATGAAGGTCGGCAACTAATTCTCCGGTTGAGTTGGTCATTGTTGTTGAACCTACCGGCAACGGGCCTTTGTTTAAAATCGCTAGCGGCGCTAGGACACTCAACTCCACAGCAGAGCAAAGACTAAGGACAGCCACCAACTACCGTCGCCCAGGCAATGCCGCCCTCCAGAACTTGGTCGTCTCAATATTGGTCACTTGACCTTAGACAGGCGTGGTTTTATTCTTTAGGGAGGTTAGTTCGGATGGAGCCCTCTGTGCGACAAGTCGCCCGGGCTCCTTCCACGAAAACCGAGGCGGGCCGAGGGATTTAGACTCGGCATAGTGGCGCGATCTGCACCAGGAACGACTGTTTTGGAGACCCAAATGAACACATCAGCGAGAAGGGCCACCGACTTAAAACCCATGGGAGACCGTATTGTGATTCGGCCAACCGAACAGGACCAAATAACATCCGGCGGCATAATACTGCCGGATTCAGTCAAAGAACGTCCTCAAAAAGGCGAGGTAATCTCGGTTGGGCCGGGTCGAACGCTGAACAACGGCAAGCTTGTGGAAATGGAGGTCCGAGTCGGAGACCAGGTCATTTATTCCAAATACGCCGGTACGGAAATCCAACTAGAAGACGAAGAACTGCTGGTTTTGGGGAGCAACGACGTCCTCATCAAGATTTCTTAGCAATAATACCTATGCCAAAATTCCTGTGTGAAAAGGAGAATAAATAACAATGCCAGCCAAGCACATCATTAGCGACGAGGCCGCACAGCAGGCCTTGTTGAAAGGGATTAAGCAGGTGTCGGACGCCGTTAAACTGACCCTCGGTCCAAAGGGACGCAATGTCGTACTCGAGAAGAAGTGGGGCGCGCCGGTGATAACCAACGACGGGGTATCCATCGCCAAAGAGGTGGAGTTACCAGAGTCCTTCGAGAACATGGGCGCCCAACTCATCAAGGAGGCGGCCAGCAAAACCAACGATGTAGCTGGAGACGGGACAACCACCGCCACAGTACTGGCCCAACTAATTGTGCAGAGCGGCATGAAAAACGTTGCCGCTGGCACCGACCCCATGGCGATCAAGCGCGGTCTGGACAAATGCGTCGCGGCCTTAGTGGCCGAGTTGGCCAAAATTTCCAATCCGGTGGTCGGCCGGGATCAGATGGCGCAGGTAGCATCTATTTCAGCCAATGACTCGGAAATCGGAAACATGCTGGCCGATGTGCTGAACAAGGTTGGCACGGAAGGCGTGGTTACGATAGAGGAAGGAAAGGGCATAGAGTCGGAGACCGAATACGTTGAAGGTATGAATTTTGACCGCGGCTATATTTCGCCGTATTTCGTGACCAACCCTGACCGGATGGAAGCAATTATTGAGGATCCATACATCCTGGTCACGGACAAAAAGATCTCCTCAGCTCAGGAGTTGGTGCCGGTATTGGAACAGGTGCTCCATGTAACAAAGAACTTGGTGCTCATCGCCGAGGACGTGGACGGCGAAGCGCTGGCGGTGACGGTGGTGAACCGGTTGCGAGGCACTCTGAACTGCCTGGCGGTAAAGGCTCCTGGGTTTGGCGATCGGCGCAAAGCAATGCTAGAGGACATCGCCATCCTGACCGGGGCGGAGGTAGTTTCCGAAGAGCGCGGCCGTCGCTTGGACCAAGCGACGATAGCCGACCTTGGACAGGCCCGCCGGATCGAGACCACCAAGGACAGGACAACGATCATCGAAGGCAAGGGCGATGCAATAGCCATCAAGGGCCGCACCGACCAGATCAACGTCCAGATCGAGGAGACCACCTCCGAGTACGACAAAGAGAAGCTGCAAGAACGACTGGCAAAGCTTTCCGGCGGAGTAGCCGTGGTCAAAGTTGGTGCCCCTACCGAACCTGAGCTGAAGGAGCGCAAATCCCGTGTGGAAGACGCCCTGTCTGCGACCCGTGCCGCCGCGGAAGAAGGCGTGGTTCCGGGCGGCGGTGTAGCTTACATCCGGGTCATGTCTGCCTTAGACGGAGTCAGCCTTACTGGAGATGAAGCCGTCGCCAAGAACATCATCAAAGATGCCTTGGAGGCTCCAATTCGCATTATCGCCGCCAATTCAAACCAGGAAGGAGCGGTGGTGTTGGAGGAGGTCAGGGCTAGCAGCTCGGTTAACTACGGCTATGACGCGACCCGAAACGATTTCGGCGACTTGGTGGAGCGGGGCATAATAGACCCCACCAAAGTATCTCGATCGGCCTTGGAGAACGCCGCCAGTGTGGCTTCCATGATCCTGACCACCTATTCCTTAATCACTCAAGAAGAGGAAGAACACTCGGACGACCACGGGCATCACCACTAGCGGATACGGCACTTGATGGCAGCGGCCCAACGCCGGCTCGCAAAGCAACTTCACTACAGAGGAGATTACAGATAGACGCCCAGTGGAAGTGCTCCAAGTGTGGGCATCAAAACGGCCCTATGCGGGACGTGTTTTGCGGCACCTGTGGCGAACGTCGCCCAGGCTGGTGAGCCTGGGAGGCAGACGATTGGGTTGAATATAAAGGGGCCGGAAAATTCCGGCCCCTTTATATTTCGTGGCAGCAATCCCATTGGTTCAAATTCGGTCGAATCCTTTAGCGAACTCGTGCATCATATAGGTTAAGCAGGACTGCCAGCCCGTTTATTGAGCCGCAAGTCGACAAGACTTCGGTTTAAGCAGGTTTCAGCGACGGACCGCCGGAGACTTAGCTGTACCGTGTTGGTTATACGGCGGAAAATAACACAGGGCTTGGAGAAGTCGCTTCAGGATCCCGCCGAACACGTAAGAACAGGCACACTGATCGGTGCGGTCAAGCGTGAGGCGGTCGCCTTCTGAAGAGGACCAAGATAGGGTCTCAATGTCGACTATGAACTATTAAAGGCCGCTAAGCGTAGCGAAGCAGCACGTCGGCAAGTTCTTCCGGCTTCTCCAACATCACCTGGTGGCAGGCTTCGATCTCCACAACCTCTTCGCTGCCGAAACGGTGGGCGGTCTGCCGTTGCGCCTCCGGCGAGATCACACGGTTCTGGCCCAGCACCACGTAGGTAATTGGGCTGCTGAGGCCATTGTCATCCAACGAAATGCGAGTCTTCAGCACTCTGGTGGGCAGCGGCCCGAAAAACCCCAGGTTCTGCACCACCTCCATCGGTCCCATGGTGTTGCATAGGTAACGGTTAATGGCGTGGATCGGCAGCTTGAGTTCCTGCCGGGATAGGGTGCTCAAAAAGGATAAGAGATGATAACTTACGCGGGCAGGTTGCGAGTAGGCACTGATCATGCTCCGATGTCGGGCAGGCACAACACCGGCAACCAACACGATCCGCTTGGGTGGTTGAGGCAACGCAGTGGCAGCTTTTAGCACCAGGCTACCAGCCAACCCGTGTCCCACCAAGACCAGGTCTTTTAACTTCTCTCGCTCCACCGCCCGGTTAATTGCCTCAACGCATTCCTCAAGGCGAACGGCGGCCGTATCACCCTCTGCGTCCGGCCCGTGGCCTGGGAGATCGATAGGAAACACCCGGTTGGCTTTTCGGTTGCGGTGCAGTCTGGGAGGGTGCTCTTCAGGGGCGGTCATAAGTCCCCAGACTCGGCCCCACACCCAAGCACCTTGGCCGGCACCGTGCACCAGTAAATAGTCGGTCATCGAATCATCCTAGTTCCCAGTCGCGGCGACCTGATCTGACAACGATCCTGTCTCTCGAGGGAAGGGGTTAAAGTGAGAGTGAAACGCTCCAATTTCAACCAAGTTCTGCAGATCCATTCAGCCCGCCATTGAGGCACGGAGGGCCTTCAACAGATCGTTATCCTCCTCACTTAAAACGGTGCGAGGGTCCAGCAAGACGCGGTCACCCTCGATGCGCGCTACCACCGGCGGCCGAGATTCCCGCAATCGACGCATCACTTCCTGGACCCCACCGTCGACCGTGTGGCAGTCCACCGCCAGAACCCAGGTCGGCAACGTCTCGCCCGGTAGGCTGCCGCCGCCAACGGCCGAACGTCCTTCTTCAACGGCACAGTCGGCTCCCAACGCCTGTTCCCACGACTGGACCCTCTTCTTGAGTACCGTTTGGGACGCGGAGATCATGCGCCATATGGGAATTTCTTGCTCTGCCTCGTCCCGGAGGTAGTGGACCAAGGTGGCGTTCAAACTCGCCAGACTAAGCTTATCAATCCGAACTGCCCGCGCCAACGGGTGCCGAGCAAGTCTATCCACCAGCTCCTTCTTACCGACCACGATGCCCGCTTGAGGCCCACCCAGTAACTTGTCCCCTGAGAAGAAGACCAACCCCATCCCAGCACGGATGCTTTCTTGGGGGGTCGGTTCGTGGGCCATCCCGTAGTTTTCTGTGGCGAGCAGGCTACCGCTGCCCACGTCATGTAGCACTACAATGCCCAAATGGTTACCCAATGTCACCAACTCGCTGGCGGCCACTTCTGCGGTGAAGCCCTCTACCCGAAAGTTGCTGGCGTGGACTTTCAAGAAGGCGGCGGTGTCTTCCGTTGCCGCATCTTCGTAGTCCCCAATGTAGGTGCGGTTAGTGGTTCCCACGTCGACCAACCTGCCGCCGCTCTGGCGCATGACGTCGGGCACCCGGAACCCCCCGCCGATCTCGACGGCCTCGGCCCGTGATACCACCACTTCCTTACCTTCCGCCAGCGCCGACAAGCCCAAGAGGACCGCTGAGGCGTTGTTGTTTACCGCCAGAGCGGCTTCGGCCCCGGTCAATTGCTGTAACAGGGATTGCAATTGGTACTGGCGGGAACCCCGGCTGCCGGTCTCCAGGTCGAACTCCAGGTTGGAGTAGCCGCGGGCAGCTTCATCGGCCGCTTGAATCGCACCTTTGCTTAACGGTGCCCGGCCCAGGTTGGTATGAATAACGACTCCGGTGGCGTTGATCACTTGCCGGGGTCCGGGATGTATAGCGTCCTTTATGCGTTGGCCGACTCCATCCGCGACCTGGTCGACACCAGGCGCGTCAGCACCCTTGCGGATTTTTTCGCGAGCCTCCTTCAGCTCATGGCGCACCAAGGCAACCACCCATTCCCTGCTGTAGGACTGAGTCGCAGCGGCCACTTCCTTGGTGGCCAGCACGCTATCGACACTGGGCAGATCTCGAAATTGCATGGGCTTTTGAAATTCTCACCGGAAACTTTGATCTCGGATGGGACAATATATTTTAGCATGAGCTCAACTGTTCCCAGAGGCTAAAGACAAGCAAACAAGTCTGGATGTAATTCAGACTCATCGATCACAAGTGGCATTCGCACCCGCCCCGGTATAGAATGGCGACGGGTATGTACCCTCACCACCAACCCGAATCAAAGTCATGAAGCCCAAGATAATCGCTGTCCTAGTAGTCGTAATCCTCAGTCTGTCGGTGATCGCCACCGCCGTGGCCGCGATTGGCCAGGCCGTGGGAGACAAGCCGGGGGCCGTCAGTACGGCACTGGTGAGCCAAGCCGCCGGTTCCCAGAGTAGCGACAATAATGCCCTAGCTTCCACCTTCAAACTGATCTGCCCGTTCCATTAACCCTATACCGCCCTCTCATAGACTCCACGCTCTCGGGGCGCTTGCGTTTAATTGACCCGTAGAGGAGACACTCATGGAAGTCGCCCTGCCACCAGAACTGGACGCCCTAAAGAAAACCATCCGCCAAATCGTCAACGACGAATGCGTGCCCTTGGAGGCCGAATATCTGGCCAACCCATCGCAAGAGGGCGTGGACGACGGCGCTCCCAGAGGAATAGCTGAGGCCCTGCAGGGCATCATGGGCACCCTGTCCCCGGAGAAATGGGGCCGGCTTAACCGCATCTCCAAAGACACTGGGATCTACACCTCGTTCGTACCCGGAAAATACGGCGGCGGCGGAATGGGCGCATTGGGACACGTGGTGCTGGATGAAGAAGTTCACAAGAGTATCGTGCAACTGCCCACGTCGCCGGTGCCCATGATAATGATCGGCTCGTGCACTCCTGAGCAGGAGCAAGAGTACTTGATGCCTTCGATCGAAGGCACGCTACACTACGCCTTTGGACAGACCGAACCACAGGCTGGCTCGGACCCTGGTGGAATGATGCAGACGCGGGCCGTATTGGACGGCGACTATTGGGTCCTGAACGGCACCAAGATGTTCATTTCAGGAGCAGCCACAGCGGACTATATCCTGGTGCAAGCGGTAACCGACCCCGAAAGGCGCCAGCGGGGCGGCATCACCATGTTCATCGTCGACAACCCCAGTCCCGGACTTAGCTTCGACCCCATACGACTGTGGATCAACCCCGCTAAGGCCCAGCAACATATGGTCCATTTGGACAACGTCCGGGTGCCGCAGACCAAAGTGTTGGGAGAGGTGGGGATGGGGTTTACCCTAGGTCAAAAGTGGCTGGTGCACCACGATCGCTTGCTGCGTGGCTCTATGGCCCTAGGCATTCTCAGCCGGGCGTTGGAAATGGCGATCGAATGGGCCAAGCAGCGGGTCACCTACGGCCGGCCCATCGCCGACCGCCAAGCGATCCAATGGATGCTCACCGACGTTTATATTGACATTATGACTCTGCGTTCCATCACCCGAGAGACGGCAGCCAGAGCCGACCATGACGAAGATGTCCGCGTTGAAGCCTCCATGATCAAGTACTGCGCAGGCGAATGGGGCTGGCGCAGCATAGACAAGATCATGCAGGTCTTCGGAGGGATGGGAGAAACCCTCGACATGCCTATCGCCCATTGGTACCACCTGCTGCGCCACGCCCGCATCGGCGGTGGCACATCGGAGATTCACAAATTCGTAATGGCCAGAGCTCTCTTAGACGGGCGTGCATCCTTTCAGGGGTGACTGCCACAATCCTGAATTCCAGTAATACTGGACCTTAGTGGCCATTCAAAATCCTATTATCAAGCGTAGGATTATGCTACCTACGATACCTACCGCTGCATAGGTGCAGCAGACGGGAAACTGGCAGATGATAGCTGAATGGGCCCGGCCGCTCAAATCACCCACTCCTCGCCGCACGCCAATCGGCCGCTCCAAGATCAAAACGGCGACACCGACTGCTTCAACTGCATCATCGGGATCTATTAGGCCCAGACCTACGACCTAACCCTACGCCCGCTGGACGAATACTTGGAAGGGCGCTTGAGCAGAAACGACTTGCCCAAAATCGAGCCCCGCCTGCCGACGGGCAGATCCTGCTGGGAAGAACTCAAAGGACTGCCGCAACTGAGGAATCCGCCTTCCGGCCAGACGAACCGGCAAGCAATGACTCAGAGGCGCGGGGCATCACCGCAGCGGCGGTGGAGGAACCGTACGCTGTCGGCTGCTGAGGATAAAACGGCCCAACCATTGCCAGCATCACACTCCACCGTCTCCTTTATCCCCATCGCTGAATCCCGGGAGAACGGCGAGGGCAACTCTGCATGGCGGCGGGTGCTCGAAGGCTCGACTGTCGCCGCCGCACAAGATTTCCTAGTGGTATTTGTCCTGGCAAGCCGATCCTTTCGCAATTAAATAGGGCGTCTCATTGCACAGATGGAGAGACTAGTCTCTAGACGAGAACTTTTTCAGTGGGCGCCCCGTATTAACTAACAGAACATTCATAAATCGAGCTACAACGGGCAAGCGACCGGTCGTCTACTGGAAAGAGGAGAGGGCGTTGGCACAAGCATTATTTAAAGGCAAGTTCTATCTATTGGTCCTCGGAGCGGCATTGGGCATGCTCTTAGTATCCGCCTGCGGTTCTGACAGGTCGTCGGAGGCCGACAGTACGACAACTGATAGCGAGTTGTCGGCGGGTCTCAACCCCTTGATCAGCCCCGACGGGACCGAATTGGTGCGGGCCTACCCCGGGGGGAGCGCCAGGTCCAATCCCGGAATCTTTGTCAGCGGGAGGGGCGAGGTCAGCGGGGCTCCTGACTTGGCCATTATAAACCTGGGAGTTGAACCCCTGGCTGACACAGCGGCCGGAGCCCGGGCCGCCGCCGCCGCAGCCATTAACGGCGCGATCGCCGTCCTACGGGTCAGTGGCGTAGCGGAAGATGATATTCAGACACGGTTCTTCAACATTAGCCCGCGGTACACTTCAATGGAGGTCACTAGGTGCGTAGGCAGCGATGGGGAAGAAGCGCAAGTAGAGGCCGCCTCATCCAGTTCGGAGCCCAGCATGCTTCAGCGGAACGAGAGAGCGCCCGGATCTGAATGTTTGGTCGTATTCGAGCGGGTGTTAGTGGGCTACCAGGTAAACAACCAGTTGGCAGTCAAGGTCCGCGATCTGGATTCGGTCAGCGAGATAATCGACGGTGTGGCCGAGGCCGCCGGGGACCTGGCCCGTGTCGATGGGATCGATTTCTCTATCGAGGACTCCAAGACCATTCAAGGCGAGGCCAGGGCCGCAGCCATCGAAAACTTGCAATACAAAGCCGGGCAGTTGGCAGCGTTGGCCGGAGTCGAGCTTGGTGCGTTGGTCTCCATCTCCGAATCAGATGGGGCGTCACCCGCTCCCTTCGCCAGGACCGAAAGCGATTTCGCCTTCTACACATCGTCTGCAGCCTCCACACCGATCCAAGTAGGAGAGTTGGACGTCGTGGTAACCGTCCAAGCCGTATACGAGATCGGCGAGTCTCTGCCGTAATACAGCCAATCCGGCCTGTTTAAGATCGCGGGCGAGCGCTGTTTTGCATCACCGACCCTTTTGGTACAGGCGAGTCCTTGACTTGCGGGCCTCCCAGGTGGTTGTTAGAATTTTCGTACAGCATCGCCGTCCCCAATATTTGACTACGGGCACCATAACCACTGGTGATAATTACTTGGTCATAGTCCTACTCCAGTCAAGGGCCCTGCAGATTCGATGACACACATGCGTCGCGCGGTTGAGCTGGCCCGTCAGGCGTTAGGGAGCACGAGTCCCAACCCGGCTGTCGGAGCGGTCATCGCAAAGGACGGCGTGGAGGTAGGCCGGGGGATCACCCAAACGCCAGGTCGGGCCCACGCGGAGATCGGCGCTATTGCCCAAGCGGGGACTCAAGCCAGAGGCGCCACGCTCTACGTTACTCTAGAGCCGTGCTGCACCTGGGGTCGCACTCCACCCTGCACCGGCGCCATCATAGAAGCTGGCATCAGCACCGTCTACGCCGCCGCAATCGACCCTAACCCAGACGTGTCCGGTAAAGGGCTAGCCGAATTGCAAGCCGCAGGAGTCTCTGCAACCGTGGTATTGGAGCCTGTGGATGGGCTCAAAGAGCTCTACGAAGGTTTCAGCAAGCACATCAATACAGGGTTGCCATTCGTTACCGCCAAATTCGCCATGAGCTTGGACGGTAAGATTGCCACCCACACGGGAGACTCCAAGTGGGTTACCGGACCACCAGCGCGTAACCTGGTCCAAGAAATCCGCCGGGAGGCCGATGGCATTTTGGTGGGAGTGAGAACCGCGTTGGCCGACGATCCGTTGCTCACCACTCGGAATACCAACGGCCAGCCTCTGGAACGCCAGCCGTTGCGAGTCATCTTGGACAGCAAGCTACGGACGCCTCCGACGTCGCAGATGTTGCGGCAGCCCGGCACCACAGTCGTTTACACTAGAGAAGACGCTCCCAAGGTCAGGGCCCTTCGGCTGGAATCATCTACGGCCGAGGTGGTCCGTTTGCCCTCAGACACAACTGGACGGGTCGACCTCCCGAAAGTGTTGGCCGACTTGGGATCTAGAGGGGTCGTGAATCTCATCGTGGAAGGAGGCGGTACCGTCTTGGGTTCGTTTTTCGACCAAGAGCTAGTGGACAAAATATTCGCCTTCGTCTCACCCGTCGTCGTGGGCGGGTCGGGCGCTACAACACCAGTACGGGGATTGGGCGCAGCAACCATGGACAGCGCGTGGAGAATCCAGGAAGCAACTGCAGAGCCCATCGGTGACGATTGGCTCATCACCGGGTATCTCCCAACGCGAGAGCAATTAGTCTCGGCTCTCGATCTTGACGAGGGACTAGTTTGTTTACCGGAATAGTTGAAGAGGTCGGCACGGTCAACCAAATAAGCCAACGCGGCATGACGGTGACGGGCACCAAGGTCACGGAAGATTTGAAGCTGGGCGACAGCGTATCGGTGAATGGCGCTTGCCTTACTGTGGTCTCACTGGCCGTCAGCGCGTTCTCGGTAGACCTGTCTCCAGAGACCATGCGCCGGACTGCCCTCGGTGAACTTATTCCCGGCAGCGGGGTCAACCTAGAACGGGCTCTGGGCGTCGGTGCCCGGTTGGGTGGCCACATAGTTCAAGGTCACGTCGACGGAACCGGCCGGGTAAGCTCAGCCAGGGCCGATGGAGACTCGATAATCTTCCGTATCAGGGCCCCCAAAAGGCTCATGCCATACGTGGTGGAGAAGGGTTTTATCGCTGTTGACGGTATAAGTTTGACCGTGGTCAACCGAGGCACTTCATCATTTTCGCTAGCTGTGATACCATACACTCTCCACAATACTACTCTAGAGTTATTATCGGCTGGGGACCGCGTGAACCTTGAAACCGATATTCTAGCTAAGTACGTTGAAAACCTACTAGATCGGTAACCGAGTAGTCCAGTAACCGAGCGCACGATAAGGGTAAAAAACATGCCTTTGTGCAGTCTGGAAGAAGCGCTAGAAGAACTAAAATCCGGCCGGTTGCTTATCGTCGTTGACGATGAACAACGAGAGAACGAAGGCGACCTGGTGATGGCCGCCGAAAAAGTCACACCGGAAGCAGTTAATTTCATCGTCAAATACGCTCGTGGGCTCCTCTGCATGCCCATCCTGGGCGAACGCCTGGACGAGCTCAAGATGCCGCTCATGGTCACCCAGAACGGCGCCAACAAGAACGAAACTGCTTTCGCCGTCTCCGTCGACTACAAGAAAAACACCACCACTGGTATCTCGGCCCCTGACCGCGCCGCCAGCGTCCGGGCGATGATCGACCCGACGGTAAATCCCGACGACTTCACCAAGCCCGGCCACCTTTTTCCGCTTCGGTACCATCCAGGCGGCGTTTTAGCCCGGGCCGGCCACACCGAAGCAATCGTGGACCTTTGCAATCTGGCAGGGATGTACCCAGCTGGAATCGTTTGCGAGATGCTGGATGAGGACGGCACTATGTCCCGGTTGCCCAGCCTGGAGGAATTCGCACAGCAACACGATCTCAAGATCCTGAGCATCGCTCAGATAATCGCTCACCGTCGCCGTAACGAGCGACTAATCGAAAGGGTGGCTGAAGCCCGGCTGCCGACCCGCTACGGTAAGTTCCAGGCCATCGCCTACAAGAGTTACGTTGACCAAGGCGAGCACATTGCGCTTAGTATTGGTAAATGGCAGCGGGACGAGCCAGTGCTCGTACGCATCCACAGCGAGTGCCTGACCGGGGATGTCTTCGGCAGTCAGCGTTGTGACTGCGGAGAACAGATCGACTTGGCGCTGGATATCATAGCCAAAGAAGGTACCGGAGTCTTTCTTTATATGCGACAGGAGGGCCGCGGTATCGGGCTGCACAACAAGATCAAGGCCTATTCCTTGCAGGACACGGGTCTGGATACCATAGAAGCCAACCAATCGTTGGGATTTGAGCCCGACCTGCGGCACTACGGCGTCGGAGCCCAGATCTTACAAGATCTGGGGATTTCGCGGCTCCGGCTTTTGACCAATAACCCGCGCAAGGTGGCCGGACTCTCCGGCTTCGACCTAGAGATCGCAGACCGGGTCCCGATAGAAGCCTCTGTTAACGACGAAAACCGCCGTTACATGGCTACCAAGAAAGCCCGCATGGGTCACATACTGGAAAACTGCTGAACCGCATCTACTTTACCGCGGGACCAAGAGGACGGTCGATGATGACCGCCCTCTTTCTTTTGCTCCCGATCCGGAATAAGAATAGCCCAATCCCTGTAAGGTTGGACCCTATCGGAAGGCAGAGGAAGTTGGGGGGACGACGATGTGGTGGCAATAGCCAGGACACGGAGCGGTATATACAGGCCGCTACTCCCCCACTTTGGACAGCAGGTAGGCTTCGATGAACTGGTTGATGTCGCCGTCCAATACTGCGTCCGGGTTGGTGCTTTGCAGGTTGGTTCGGTGGTCCTTTACCGACTTGTAGGGATGAAGCACGTAGCTCCGGATCTGGTTGCCCCATTCGGGAGTGACACGCTCACCCCGTAGCTTGGCGATTTCCTCGGACCGCTGCTTATTTTGAAGATTCAATAGTCTGGCCCGCAGGATCCTCATGGCGTATTCGCGGTTCTGGTACTGGGAACGTTCGTTTTGGCAGGAGACAACAATGCCAGTGGGCAGGTGAGTCAGACGCACTGCCGAGGCCACCTTCTGGACGTTCTGCCCGCCCGGACCGCTCGAACGGAAGGTATCCATCTTGACGTCTTCAGACCGGATGCTTATGTCGGCTTCTCCTTCGGCCGTGGGCAGCACTTCAACGTTGGCGAAGGAGGTGTGGCGCAGATGGTTGGGGTCGAAGGGGGAAAGTCGCACTAAACGGTGCACTCCTTGCTCCGCGCTCAAATACCCGAAGGCATGTCTTCCCCCAACCTGTAGGGTGGCGCTGCGAAGACCAGCGTCCTCGCCGTAGGAAAGGTCCAGCACCTCCGTGGGGCGCTTGGACGTCTCCGCCCAACTAGAATACATCTGCAGCAACATCTGCGCCCATTCCTGGGAATCGGTGCCGCCGACGCCTGGATGAATAGAGACAATGGCC
>CAZYBD010000217.1:0-2240 GCA_964645515.1 uncultured Dehalococcoidia bacterium
ATATAAGCGCCTGGTGCCCGGCTACGAGGCCCCGGTGTATGTATCGTGGTCTCACATAAACCGCTCTGACTTAGTCCGGATACCGGCGTTCAAACCGGGCTACGAGAGCTCTGTCAGGGTTGAATACCGTGCCCCCGACCCGGCCTGCAATCCTTATCTGGCTTTCAGTGCGATGCTGGCCGCCGGGATTAAGGGGATCGAGGGGGACTACCCGGTCCAACCGCCAGTGGTGGGTAACGTATTCCAGATGTCCGAAGAAAGACGGCAGTCGCTGGGGATCAAGACACTGCCCTCCAGTCTAGGCGAGGCCATCGCTTTGGCCGAAGAAAGTGAGCTACTCAATGAAGCATTGGGCGATCACATCCACACAAGTTTCATCCAGAACAAAAAGATCGAATGGGAAGAGTACCGCGCTACGGTCACCGACTACGAAATCTCCCGTTACCTCCCGATATTGTAACCGGCGGCTCAATTAGTCAAAAGAAAAGGCCTCTGTGTCACAGAGGCCTTTTCTTTTGAAAATCGTTTCGAGTTTGGAGGCGCGGTGTCGCTGACCGGATACTCCGAGTGTCTTGCGGCGACAGCGACGCCGCTGGTTCAACTCCGGCGTGAGTGTTTAACACTATAAAAATTTTCGGAACTCCAAATCTTTGGATTGCCAATCTACTCGAGAAACCGATGTGACTATAGAACTTCAAGTTTTATAGAATCGATAAACCGTACGGAAGACTGTTACACCCGGTTCTATTTAGGGGTCTGGAAAGTGCACTCCAGACGCGGTAGAACTCAATTATTTGACGGCGTTCAATCCCGATGGTAACGTCCCATCGCGTTTCGGAACGCCCTGATACGGAAGCTACTTTAAAGAAATTGGGTCTGAGATTGACCACCATAGGACTGTGAACAGGGTGGAAGAATCTCTCTCCGATTTGGACTAGTTCATCGTCAAAAGTCCTTTTGCGTAGAGGGCAGCTGCAAAGTAACCTATGGTAAGAATCTGGGCATTTACCTGGATATTGGGGGTCACGATCAAACGCCGGTCTATACAGGGCACCACCGAACCACCACGCTCGCCGGTAAAACAGTCTAATAACACCGGGCTTCTTTGAGTCCGATCCCATATTCGAACCGGAGCCATACGGACATGGAGGTTGACGGTTGGTGCAGCGGTAAGGGTTCCTAAGAAATCCGCCCTCGTCAATCCTGGCTATGGCAAGAAATCCACGTGGGCTCCAAGGCGCGAACAAAGTATTAAAATTGCGGGGGAAGGCAGTTAAGGATTGGGTGAACTTTGAGAAACGCACGGAGAGATTGAATTATGGCTGATCGAATACGCCTGGGAATAATAGGCGCCAACCCCACAGTGGGATGGGCCTGCCGCTCCCATCTGCCTGCGGTTGTGGCTAGCCTGGAGTTCGAATTCGCCGCAGCCTGCACTACTCGCATAGAAACGGCCATGGAATCGGCCCGTCAGTACGGCGCCCGGCTCGCCTTTAACGACTACCAGAAGATGCTGGAACACCCCGATATTGACGCAGTCGCTGTGGTGCTGCGGGTGCCGGCCCACTATCAGATAACAAAAGACGCTCTGAATGCAGGCAAGCATGTTTTCACAGAATGGCCCTTGGGCCGAACGCTGGAAGAGGCGGATGAGATGGCTAATCTGACGCGCTTGAAGGGCGTAACCGCGGTGGTCGGGCTGCAGGCCAGGGCCGCTCCGGCCATACGGCAGATGAAACAACTGGTGGATGAAGGCTACGTTGGAGAAATTATTTCATGTTCGATGGGTATGATCCGCGGCGGGGTGCTGGCCAGGACCTCGGACCGCACTTGGCAGCGGGATAACGAGTTGGGAGCAACCACTCTGACCATTCCTGCCGGGCACTCCTTGGACACCATTCGGTTTGTAGTCGGTGAGTTCAGTGAAGTGTCGTCTGTGGTCTCGACTCAGGTCCCCCAATGGCTGGAGACCGACACCCAGAAATACCTGGATGTGACCGCCCCTGACCATATCTTGATCAGCGGTCGGTTGGCCAATGGTGCCGCCGTTTCGGCCCACGTAGCCAGCGTCCCGTGGGCAGGCAGTGGCTACAGGTTGGAGATTTACGGCCGGGAAGGCACTCTGCTCGCCACCAGCGAGGATTCCCCTCAGTTGGGGCCCGTCCGACTCCAAGGCGCCCGACATGGGGACCTATTGGATGATATGCTGATTTCCGAAGACCACACTTACGTGCAGGTAG
>CAZYBD010000218.1:0-14284 GCA_964645515.1 uncultured Dehalococcoidia bacterium
TGGAAATCTCCAGGCGGATCCGATGCCCGGCCTTGAAAACGTTACTGGTGGCCCACAGGTCGATGGTGTAGTAGTAGGCCTTGTTTGGCTCAATGGGAGTCGGGTCCGACATGGAGTCTCGGTACCGGGCGCGGATGATCCCGTCGGTCAGGTTGCGGGCGCACCCGTCCTCACACACGTCCACCAGCTTGGCGGTGAAATCTGTGTCGTTGGCTGAAGTGGCCGCCCATAGATTCACTATCACCGGGCCGGTGACCTCCATGTCCCGCTCCAGTGGCGGCGTCGAGTACACTAACACGTCGGACCGGGACTCGATATCGCTCTGGTCGAAGGCCCCGCTGGAGGCAAAATACGGGTTGCAGCAAAGGGCCCCGCCGATGGTGGGCACCGGGTCTGCCGGGTTGTACAGGAAGACATCCGGCGCTTCCTCCGTGGGTCCCTGGGTGCTGAGACTGCCATCGCCCTGGCGGGAGTTGGCTTTGCCGCTGCTGTGGAGGTAATATTTGGTCTCTTGTGACCGGGCCAAGGGCCACTCCTGCTCGTCCCGCCACAAGTCATCGCCCATGACGAATATTCGCACCGGCGCTTCATCCATGATTCCGTTGTCGGTCCCTTTGAGCCAATAGTCGTACCAGCGGAGGTGAATGTCGTCCAGACCCATGGCTGCGGAGTCGGACATGGTACCGAAATAGTGGTTGCCCACCAGGCTGCTGCCCCGTGCAGCGTGCTGCCACGGGCCTATGATCAGCTTCTGACCTCGGCGGGCTTCTTCGGTTGCGCCCGATGTCCTCATGCCCAGGAAATTGCGGATCGTGCCTCCTAAAAAGATGTCGTACCAGCCGCCGATGTGTAGTGCTGAGGCTCCAATATTCGAGTGCTGGTCCTCGACACACAGCTTTTTCCAGTAGTCGTCGAAACTGGGGTGAGCCAACCAGTCGAAGTAATAAGGCGCCACACCGTCTTTCAATTGAGGTAGTTCATTCAGCGGCAGTGACTGGAACGCTTCGGTCATGCCGTCCACCGCCTTCAGCAACTCCTGTAGCCGTTGTTGGGAGACACTCTTAACTCCGGCTATGGTGGGGAAATTGGCCAACGAGAGCTGGTTCAGAGTCCAGGATACATTGAACCCCAGTTCGAAGGCGCCTCCTTGATAGGTCCAGCCGTTGTGGTAGTTGGAGGCGGTTACGTTGGGTACCATAGTCACCAGATGAGGCGGTCTGGTGGTGGCGGCCAGCCACTGAGTGGCCCCTACGTACGAGGCTCCGACCATGCCGATCTTGCCGTCGGACCACGGTTGGGACGCCGTCCATTCTACCGAGTCGTAGCCGTCTTCAATGTCGTCGACGAAGCAGTTGAACTCACCTTCCGAGGTGAAGCGACCACGGGTGTCTTGAATCACTAGGGCGTACCCGGCCTTGGCCGCCCTGATAGGGTCCAGCATTTGAGCCGCAAGGGGATTTGATTTGTCATAGGGAGTGCGTTGAAGGATCGTTGGGAAGGCGCCTGGCCCATCGGGGCGGTAGACGTCGGCGTAGAGTGTCGTTCCGTCTCGCATCCGCGCGGGCAGGTTGGTTTCTATCTTGACAGATACCGATTCTGGCATGGTTTCTCGCCTCCTCCGTGCTGATTGCCGGGCCATGGCCAGCGGCGCACTAATTCTACTCCTGGGCGGGTCGGACTGCCACCGATGTCGCTTCCAAGCTAAAATAGGGGCCATCCCCGCCTGCGGAGCGGACCGCCAATGGGTTAATATTTCGATACTCTCTTTGAAGCGAAATCGAAATCTATGACGACCGACTTCCAATTGGGCCAACTAATGTCAGGCAAGACTTGTCTGGTTACCGGCGCAACTGCCGGCATTGGCATCGTGACGGCCAGAGAACTGGCTAGGATGGGATGTACGGTAACCATTGTTGGTAGGAACGAAACGAAGTGCCACTCCACTGTCGCTGCGATCAAGAAAGCGACTCAGAACCAGTCGGTGGACTATCTGTTGGCCGACCTGGGTTCCCAAGAAGAGGTGCGGAAGCTGGCTGCCGACGTATTAGACCGTGACCGTCAACTGAACGTATTGGTGAACAATGCCGGAACGGTGAATTTCTTTCGTGAACGCACGGTCGATGGGATTGAGTCCACCTTCGCCGTGAACCACCTGGCCTATTTCCAGTTAACGAACCTGCTCTTGGACCTTTTGACGGCGTCTGCGCCGGCTCGAGTGGTCAACGTCTCGTCTGACTCTCACCTGCAGGCCCGAAAGCTCGATGTGGGAGACTTGCCTGATCCCAAGCGTTACTTCGGGCACTGGGCCTACGCTCGTTCGAAACTCTGTAACCTCCTCTTCACCTACGAGCTCAGCAGGCGTTTAGTGGGGAGCGGGGTGACGGTCAATGCTCTTCACCCAGGTTTGGTCAGAACGAGCATCATGACCAATAACGGCCTTTCGGGCCGGATTTTCAATTTCATTCTAGGTGCCCGTGGCGGCAGCGTGGAACAAGGAGCCGCAACTTCCATTCATCTGGCATCGTCGCCCGATGTCGAAGGTGTAACCGGCCTGTACTTCGTAAAGAAACAGGCTGTGCCCTCTTCCAAGTCCTCTTACGACGATGCCACGGCGGGCCGGCTGTGGGACCTCAGCGCGAAGTTGACCGGCATGTAGCCCCACGGTTGACATTGCCAATCGCCTCTTCCATAATCGCCGCCACTCATGAGGCAGTCTTCCGAAATTGCAGAATCACTCCGGGAGAAGAGTTTTCTGATGCTTCAATTCATTTCAAACCCGGTGGGTCTTTGGAACGATTGGGGCAGCTTTTGGTGACACACCAAATAGAGAAAGCCCAACCCGAGAGGACTGCTGTTCCGACGCGCATACACAGTCGGTTCGGTATGCTTTAAACCGCGATCAAGGTTCAGGATTCTTGGCTCCTGCCGCTGATATGCTGATCAAGGTCACCGGGGCTAAATCCTATGAGAGCAACAGGTGCTATCCGTTGGACTCCACGGAGGGGCCTTGGTGGTTGTACCATCCGTCCAACGGATCAGAAAGGAGCATGCCAGATGAAGCGTGCAGTTGAATTCTACAGCGAAGATTTCAAGCTCTGTGGAGACATTTACCTTCCCACCGGGCTGGCGGAAGGGGAAAAACGGGCAGCGGTGTTGCTCTGCCACGGGTACACTGGGGTCAAAGACCTTTATCTGCCCGACAATGCCAGGGTCTTGAACGAGGCCGGCTATGTGGCAATGACCTTCGATTACAAGGGTTGGGGTGATAGTGAGGGCAGTCGCAGTCGGTTGGCCCCTTACTCTCGGGTTGCCGATGTACAGGCTGCCTTGACCTACTTAGCCCTCCAACCTGAGGTGAGCGAAGAGCAGATCGGCATCTACGGCACCAGTTACGGCGGCGCCACGGTTTCGTGGGTAGGGGCTATCGACCCGCGGGCGAAGTGCATTGTAAGCGTAGTCGGCATCGGGAACGGAGCCCGTTGGATGGGCCGTGTCCGGCGCATGGATGAGTGGTTTGATCTTCTGGAACGCTCCAAGGTGGACCGAGAGCAGCGGGTGTTGACCGGCCGGTCAGAGATGGTCGAACGCAGCGACATCCTCCTTCCTGACCGCCAGTCCGCCGGTCTGGCCGCCGCCGCCCGGGCTAATAATCCGGCGGCAGTGGGCATGATACCGATGGAATACGTGGACGATACCATTGGCTTCAACCCTGAATGGATCGTGGACAAGATTTCACCGCGTCCCATTATGTTCATCACCAGTGACAACGACCGCTTGGTGCCACCAGAGGAATCGGAGCAGCTTTACGCCCACGCCGGCGAGCCCAAGAAATTGGTGGTTCTAAACGGTCCGGGCCATTACGAAGTCTATGCTGAACCGGCCTTCAGCCAGGTGATGAAACACACCTTGGACTGGTATCGGGAGTACCTGCCGGTACGGGCGTAATGCACCTAGAACATCCGGAGTATGTGGGCATAGACGGTATCTAATACGTCGAACAAAGGGTTCTCCCATATTGGCCTTTCCACGTTAGACTTGGATAAGACGAGCGATTTCTATGAGAACCCCTTGGGGATCCAAGGCGTGAGCTACGACGTGACCAAGCTCGAACAGGGCGACCAAATGTGCCACATGTTCATCGTCGGTACTGGACCTCCTCAATAAATAGCTGGCGCTTCCTTCTGACGGCAGACTTAGATCAAAGGCCAGCGAGACGGGAAAGATAGTCCGGTCCGTTCCACCATGCTCTCACCCAAGGTCTGAACCTTGGCGATTAGCGCGACCTCGTCCACGAACAACGGCACATGGTTCTCGACAACCACTCTTCCATCGACCATCACCGTGTGCACGCTGCGCCCATCCGCGTTGTATACCAGGGAGTTCACCGGGTTGAACACGGTGCTCCACTCCGCCCGGTCTGTTTCATATAGGACCAGGTCCCCTTTTTTCCCAACTTCTATGGACCCGATGTCTGTGTCCAGCCCAAGTGCCTGGGCACCGCGGATCGTGGCCAGTTCCAGGGCGGTTTCAGCAGTTATTACGGTTGGCGATTGGCGGGCGTCTTTATAGAGGACTGCAGCTAGGTACATTGCACGGCTGGTCTCGATGAGGTTAGAGTTGTTGCCTGAGTCGGTACCGATACCCACCGTTACACCGCTTTCCAGCATCTCTGGGAGCAAGCCTGTCTTGGTCATACCGAGGGCGCCCTTCACAGCAGCAGTGGGCACTACCACTGCTTTGGTCCCGGTGCGGGCCATCGCCTCGACTTCGCTCTCGTCGATACCCAGGACGTGAGACAGAACGACGTTGTCACCCAACACCCCGATCTTCTCCAAGTACTGGGTGGGCCGCAGTCCGTAGTCTTCCAGGCAACAATTTACGTAGCCCGGCGAGTTGTTGAAGTGCAGTGTCAGTCCAGTTTTGTATTGGTCGGCCAAACCTTTGGCCCCTTGCAGCAGCTCGGTACTGGCGAAACTTGGCGAAAAGGGCATAGCCCAAGCTCGGACCCGACCGTCCAATTTTCCGTCGTACAGTTGGATGGTCGATTCCATTGTCTTGACGGCGTTGGCAGTGGACACTTCTGGAAGGCCGAGAGGGTTGGGTCGGTCGGTAATGTGGGACCCGGTTATGATGCGGCAACCCGATTTCTCGTAGGCGGGCAGGCATGCCTCTATGTATTTAGTGCTGCCGGGATCGAGAAAGCAGGTCGTACCGTACTTGAGCAACTCGGTAATGGCTAACAACGAGGTGTGGTATTCCTCCTCCGCAGTCATCACGCTTTGGAGTTTGAAAACGTTGGGTAAATAGTCAGCACCCAAGTCGTCGGGAAATATGCCGCGGGTGGCGTGGGCGTAGCTGGTATGCACGTGGCCGTTGCAGAATCCGGGGGTTACCACCATGCTTCGGGCGTCGATGATCCGGTCTGCCGTGACTTCGGCCAGATCGGCGGCTTTCCCCACTTGGGTTATGCGCTGGCCCTCGACGATGATTGTACCGTTCTGAATGATCCTCCTTTCCGGGTCGACGGTTACGATATACCGGGCGTTGTCCACTTTTAGCGTCGCTTCTTTCATAGGCTCCTACACTCCGGCGTAACTCCGGCCGGTGTGGCTTTTCTTAACTTGCACTTTACGATCCCAGCTTGTAGCCAACCAATTATAGCCAACCAGACCGGTCTTGATGGCGGTTGTTGGAGTGCATTCCGAATTGTTCCGGACACGTGCGGCGTTAATGTTGACCGGATGGCGCGCGCGAGCCTATCATGCATTCGATTCATCCCTGTCAAAGTGACAGACCCGAAGACCGCGCTCTGAATGGGACCGGACGAGAGATTGATCGTCTTCTATTACATTCTCACGAGATGTTGCGGTCGTGTTAGGTAATTTGGACTTCAAAGCAGCACTCCACGGCATGATTGTGTTCCCGGACGAGCATTTACCTGCCCATGGTCTGCCATGGCGGAACGACCCGCTGCCACGTTACTTTCTCCCTTATCGTGGGCTGCTCGGGGTGGCGCTGATTTGCGTGTTCTGGGCGTCGGCCGGGATCAAGCTCGCCGCTCTGGGTGCCTATTCTTTCTTTCCGCTGTGGCTTGGCTACATCCTTGTGGTCGACAGTATGGTATTGCGTCGGACGGGGTCGTCGCTGTTAACTCGCAGTCCCTTGGTGGTATTGGGGATGTTTGTCATCTCGATACCGTTTTGGTGGCTCTTCGAATGGATTAATCAGGTGACCCACAACTGGAGTTATGTCGGATCCACCGAATATACGATCCTCGTGGCATCCTGGTATTACTCGGTCGTCGTACCCGCGGTGTTCGAAAGCGCCGAGTTGGTCGGTAGCTTTGGTTTCGTCCGGCGTTTTGGCCGCGGCCCACGTCTGGTGCTCTCGCGGCGCTACCTCTACGGCCTGATCGGTCTGGGTTTTCTATCCTTGGCAGTGTTGTTGCTTTGGCCCAGCCAGTTCTTTTGGCTCACCTGGTTGTTCCTGTTTTTCATCCTTGACCCGATCAACTGCATGCGGGGTCAACCCAGCGTCGCGGCACAGCTACGCCTTGGGGACTGGCGTCACTTTGTGGCCATCACCTTGGGGACGCTCTTGGCCGGTTGGTTCTGGGAGATGTGGAACAGTGCTTCGCTCGTTTACCACGGTTGGGTTTACGATGTCGGCTCGTTCAATTTTGCCCACATCTTTGAGATGCCAGCTCTCGGCTACTTTGGGTATCTGCCCTTCGGTTTGTCGACCTTTGCTGTGTACCATTTCGTAACTGGAATTCTGCCTTGGTCGACCAGTGGGATATTACCAGTGACCGGTCGCAGGCACCGCTCGGTTCTGTCCCAGAGTTAGCGCGTATCTGCTTTTTTCGCTACCTTTGTCCTAGGCGAAAGTTGAGATGACAGATTTGGCACTGTGACTCGCTTCGTGTTTTTCCGCTATTATTACCATCGGTAGTTAATGCCGCCCACAAAGCACGGTTCCGAGGTTGCCATGAACTTTGGTATGTTCACCGACTTCCATGTCCGCGTCGGAAAGTCGCAAGCGGAGGCCTTCGACGAGTCGTTTGCTCAGGTTATGGAAGCCGAGCGAATGGGGTTTGACACTGTCTGGCTGGCCGAGCATCATTTCAGTCCCGAACGGGCCGTTCTGGCTTCACCGATGGTAATCGCCAGCGCCATAGCCGCCCGCACCCAACGGATTCGCGTGGGGCTGGCTGTTCAGGTGCTGCCTCTGACCAACCCATTGAGAGTAGCCGAAGAAGCGGCTACGGTGGATCATATCAGCAAGGGGCGTTTTGATTTTGGTATAGGCCGTAGCGGGTTGACACGTTACTATCAAGGATACAATGTCCCATATGAGGAAAGCCGACCTCGTTTTCTGGAGGCTTTAAATGTGATCATGAAGGCTTGGCAGAACGAGAATTTCTCCTACGAAGGCGATTATCATTCCTACCAAAACGTGACGGTTGTCCCCAGACCTTACCAGCAGCCGTACCCGCCAGTGCGAGTAGCTGTGGCCGGGGCAGAAACCTTCCCGTTGATCGGCAAAATGGGACACTCGATCTTCATTAGTGGGAACACGGCAACGGATGTGTTACAAGAGCGTCTTGCTGCCTACAAGCAAAGTTTGGCGATTTCGGGACACAATAATCCTGCCGACATCGCTGTCCGGGTTCCAGTATATGTGGCAGAGTCGCCCGAGAAGGCCCGTTCGGAGCCTGAGGCCAGCGCTAAGGCCGCGATCCGATATGCCGCAACTGAACTCAGCAAAACTGCGGCCACTCCAGAGGCCGCTGAGAACTTGCGGCGAGTGGCAGCCTCACCGTACGAAGAGATACTGAGCACGCGAGTGGTGTTTGGGACACCAGAGGAGGTGACAGAACGCTTCAAGAAGTACCAAGAGGACTTCGGCGCCACAGGAGTTGTGATGGAGATGAATTACGGCGGTCAAATACCCTACAATCGAGTGCGGAACTCACTCCGGTTGTTGGCCGAGAAGGTAATGCCCCAGTTCAGGTAAAAATTGGAGGTCGGCCCTTTATTCCATCTGACGGAGTTTGGGGTCCAAGGTGTCTCTGAGCCAGTCACCGAAGAGGTTCAGGGACATTACTGTGATCAAGATTGCTACGCCGGGCATTGTGGCCCCCCACCAAGCGTCCACCAGCCGGTCGCGGCCAGCCGCTACCATTGATCCCCAAGCGGGGTCCGGCGGGGGCACGCCGGCACCCAAGAAGCTGAGCGACGCTTCCACCAGAATCACAATGCCTACCTGCAACGTAGCCACCACGATCAGGGTGTTTATAGTTCCGGGGAACAAATGCACGAGCAATATTCTCGGAGTGGACGCACCAGCGACCTTGGCCAAAGCAATGTAGTCTAGTGTCTTCAGTTGCAGTACTTCCCCGCGTACCATACGGGCAAAGCGAGGCCATATCCATACAGCCAAGACGCCGATTATCATTTCGAAGGATTGCACGATTGCCACTACCAATACTAAAGCTACTAATATCAGTGGCAAGGAAAGGATCACATCGACAAGGCGCATCAGCACTTCGTCCACCCAACCACCGTAGTAGCCGGACAGCAACCCTAGGAGCACCCCAAGACCGCCGCCGACGATTAGCGTCACCGCAGCCACTATCAGAGAGATGCGGGCACCGAAAATGATACGGGTCAGGATGTCCCGACCCAAGTGGTCAGTACCTAGCAGGTAGGTTGCACTGCCGCCTGCCCGCGTCCCTGACCCGGTTAACATCTCAATGGTGTCACCAAGTTTTATCTCGGGATCCTGCTCGCGGGCCTCTTCAATAGCCACTTGGTATAGCTTTTGACCGCTTTTCGGAACTTCTACCACCACCTTGTCCGCAGTTCTTGCGCCTCCCCAAAACGGAGGTAGATTCCGTTCCCTTAGGTTGCCATCGACAGGGTCGTGAGGCGCAATCAGATTGGCGAATATCCCGACTACTAGTACCCCGCCTAGAAGAATGATGGGTATGATGGGCAGCCTTTTAGATGCCCGCCAATACTTTATTAAGCGGTCGAGTGGGCGTGACTTGCTAGTAAGGACTAAGTTTGCCACTGTTAATTCTCTAAGCTCTTACCCGAAACGGATCCTGGGGTCGATGTATGCATACAAGATGTCCACTAAGAAGGCGGCTGCAACGTAAAGCAGGGTAAATATGATTACTACCCCTTGAAGCACAGGGTAATCAGCCGACAATGTTGCATCAATTGCTAGCAATCCAAGGCCGGGCCAGGCGAACACCAACTCTGTGGTGCCCGACCCCGCCACCAGATTGCCGAGGGTAACTCCGGCGAAGGTCAAGGGTGGAATCATCGCATTACGGAGCGCGTGTTTCCAGATGAGAGAGGCAGAAGACACTCCTTTTGCTCGCGCCAGCTTGATGTACTCGGAGTCAAGCACATCAAGCATAGCTGACCGGACCAACCTCATATTGGCGGCCACCATAAACCAGCCAAGTGTTACTGCCGGCAGAATGATACTGTTCCAGTCCTGGCGACCAGACGGTGGGACCCACTCCAGCCTAACTGCGAAGAAAAAGATCAGCATTATGCCAATCCAAAACGAGGGCGCAGATTGACCTGTAAGCGCCACTATCTTGCCGATTTGATCGAATATGCTGCCCCGTTTTACTGAGGAAAGGATTCCTAACGGGACTCCAACGATCAAAGCAAAAACAAAAGCTGCTAGGCCAAGCTCGAGGGTTGCCCAAAACCTTTCCTCGATAACCTGTCCCGCTGGCTTGCCCTCTGATATGGAGGGGCCAAAGTCGCCTCGTGAGAGGTCTTTGAGGTAGACCCAGAACTGCTCGTAATAAGGCTTATCCAAGCCGAGGGTCCGGCCTAAGTCTTCGTATTGCTTTTGGGTGAAGGTGTCTCCCAACATCATGGTGCGCGGGTCGCCGGATACCCTGGCCATAGCGAAGACGATCACCGAGACTACAAACAAGGTGACTATGGTGATTAAAAATCTGCGTACCAGAAACCGCTGCATCTTGCTGTTGTATTTCCTCTTTCTTGCTTACCTGAGAAGGTATGGTTAGCTTCGAGAGTAAATCAGAGGTGGCAAGAGTACCATAGTGGAACTGGAAGACGATACGGACGGTCGACCAAGGAACATTTCTTTGAAACCGTCCAGGCTAGGTACTTCTTGAACTGGTTCTTTCCTTATTACGACATAAATGCAGGAATTGTTAAATCCTATGATCCCGAGGACTTACTTGACGGCATGCGCGATTCTAGCTTTGGGTTGTGGGGTTGTCAATTGCCCTCTATTACAAAATGTGACTCAGCCGTTGATGGTGAAGCCTACGCTATTTCGGCAGCTACTCTAAAAACAGGAAGGGGAACCCATAATGGTTCCCCTTCCATTTAGTACGATAGGTTATGCGCGTTTTATTGGCTACTGATTTCTTGGTCGCGCAAATTCATAGCTGCCGAAGGACCGAGTGTCACCGTAATCAAGGTGTGCTGACCACTCCTCGAGTTTGGGCCCTAAAGGCCACAAGATGTTGACGCTGTACAGTCCGGTCTCCATGACGTTTTCATAGATGAACCGAGCTGCCTGGTTCATTACTCTGAAGTGATTTACCTCGTCTGTCTGTACGAGTGCCTCATCAATTAAAGCGTCCAGAGTAGGATGATCTGACCCGGAACTCCAACCGGAACTACTGTGTAAAGTTACCGGGTAGAGTTCAAGAGGATCCAACCGACCGGCGGTGCCGTGGCAGGCAGCCTGGTTGTAAATCCTACCTGACAGGAGTGGGCCTTGCGTCATGTAAGGGACACTAGCGATCGTGGTATCGATCCCGATGTCCTCCCACATCTCAGAGATGGCTTCACAGGTCTCGACTTCGGCCGCGACTCCGCGAATGCTTGTTGTTAGAGTGATTTTAAAGCCGTCCTTGTAGCCCGCCTCACTCAGAAGTTGCTTGGCCCGCTCAGGGTCAAACTCAATTCTTCGAAGATCTTCGTCCAGGTTGTGAATTTGGTTTTCCCAGTTCCACAGAGATTGTGCCGCCCCTTCTCCACCGAGGAGAGTTTCGACTATGAGGTCCCGGTCGATTGCTATCGACAAGGCTTCACGTACCTTGCGGGCTGTCTCCCATTCCGGGGAATTAACGTCCGGGTTTGATGAAACCCAGGGTAGACTGGGGTCATAGCCGGGCCTCTGGTCGTCGGTCCCGTGACCCACGTACCAGTTCCCATAAAACCCCAAGTGTTCTGTGGAGCCATTAGGTATTGTCATGTAGCGAATATCTTCCGTCGCGTCTATCGCGGCCTTGGAGTCCATTGCCATCATGAAGCTATCGATCTTTCCGGTCTGGAAGTTGGCGACGCGAGTCGCTTCCTCCGGTATTTCAACTAGTCTCAACTGGGCGAAATGGGGAGTCTTGCGGTAATGGTCTTCGACTGCGTCGAATAGCCAGTACTGTCCGGAGAGTGAGCTATTCAATTTCCAGGGTCCGGTGCCAACGGCGCCGAAACGGGTTGCTTCCGCCCCTTCGGCGTCGAATTGCTTCTTGCTAGTGGGAATTAGCGTGACGGGATTTGCGAGGCCAAAACTTAGCATATCGAACTGAGGGCCATCGGTAACGACTTTGAAAGTTAAGTCGTCGATTTTCGTGATTCCACCACCTTCCATGCCATTGGCGTGCCAGAGTCGGTCTACAACTCCGCTTAGCGAACCCACAGAGCCTTCGCCTATATGGTCGTCGGCAGAGTGGATGATGTCATCAACGTTTATATTTCCCCAGTCTCCGTGCCACGGCACGTTTTCCTTCAACTTGAAAGTCCACTCTGAACCAGTACCGTCGACACTCCATGTTTCCAACAACTTACCTTCCAGGGTAGCGTCGGGTGTCATTCGTAGTAATGTTTCATGAGTCGAGGTCGAAACATACAGCCACACCGTGCTTTCGGTCAGCCTAGCACTGGTAGTGTACGGACCCAATTCTGTGATCCCTATATTTATCGAGTCGTCGACCAATTGAGCTTTATCCGGCGCAGCGGTCGGTTCCACCTGAGCTTTGGCACTGGTAGTAGTCGTCTCGTCGTCGCCTCCACAGGCCGCCAACATTGCGACTGCCAGAACCATCACCACCGTGAGCATAGACTTCGTGTTAAAAAGCCAACGATACATACTTAACATCTCCTGACATATGTGATCGGTTAAGCGCCACGAATTTTCTATAGTCCCCAGGTAATACTGATTGACGTTAATCCGCAGATACTAACCTGCGAGTTAAAGTAATGTCAACGATTTTGATTGAGGTTGGTGGCTATTCTACGGATACACCAGATCATTTTATTTGACAGGTAGTCTCGGTGTGGGTAGTCTTTGCCGCAACTCTCGCAAGTAAACGTCTCGATCGTGCCCCTCTCAAGGAGACTAATATGAAGTACGACTACATCGTCCTTGGCGCCGGCTCGGCAGGCGCCATTCTGGCTTCACGTCTGACTGAGGATTCGAACACGTCCGTTCTGTTAATAGAGGCTGGTCCCGACTACCCTAACTTTGAACATTTGCCGGATGAAGTTAAATATGGGTATGCGAGTGCTACCGATATCATTACTAAAGATCACAACTGGAGCTTCGTAGCTAAGACTACTGATACAGCTCCGCCTATGGACCTTGCGCGAGGGAAGGTCACCGGTGGCTCTAGTGCTATTAACGGGCAGATGTTCATGCGTGGCATCCCTGAGGATTACGACGGATGGGCTGAGGCAGGTAACGATGAGTGGAATTTTCAAAAAGTCCTGCCGTACCTACGCATGATTGAAACAGATTCCGATTTTGGAGGGGACGACTTTCACAACTCGGCTGGACCAATCTTTGCTCGTCGCTTCAAACCCGAAGAGATGCTTCCTGAACAGGCGGCTTTCCGTGAGGCGTGCTTAGCATTCGGAATTCCTGACTGTCCTGATTTCAACCACCCTGAGGGTTCTGGTGTTGGCCCGTCGCCACTCAATAATCTTCCCAATCCGGATGGTCCGGGGATCAGAATGAGTACAGCTCTAGGTTACTTGGATCCCGCGAGACATCGATTAAACCTCACGATCAGGCCGGACACATTGGTCAGGAGGATTCTTTTTGAAGGCAAACGGGCCGCTGGAGTCGAGGTGGAAAGCGGCGGCGAGGTATTCGTAGCCGAAGCAGATGAGATTATTTTGAGCACCGGTGCTGTCGGATCACCTCATATCCTGATGCTGTCGGGAGTTGGCCCCGCGGATCAATTGCGGTCTGCTGGGGTGACACTAGTACATGAATTGCCGGGAGTTGGCCAAAACCTGAGAGATCACCCAATAGTACCTGTCACCTATCGGGTCAGACCCGGGCACGACATGAAAGAAAATGATCCCAGGTTGCAAATGATAGCTACCTGGACCTCCGAAGGATCGCATTTACGCCGTGATTTGATGATTGTGACTCTTTCGCATGCGGTGGAAGGTTGGTACAGGACTGAAGAGGCACCGGTTGGGTTCCGTTTTGTCACGATCCTTGAACTGGCTATTGGATCAGGGGAAATCAGACTGACTTCTTCTGATCCTAATGTACAGCCCTTCATAAACTACAATTACTTGGAAGAGGAATTTGACAGGAAGCGAATGCGGGAAGGTGTTCGGTTTGCGATTAAGTTGTCGGAACATCCAAGTCTTGCGGAATTAATCGAAGATAGAGTCTCTCCGACTGATGAAGAGATCGCTACGGATGAAACACTCGATGTTTACATGCGACGCATTGCCAGTACCGGGCAACATATTTCTTGTACTTGTAAGATGGGGCCTGGGTCTGACCCGTTGGCCGTAGTCGATCAATTTGGCAAGGTCCATGGGATCGAGGGTCTACGCGTAGCCGATGCCTCGATTATGCCCAATTGTATCCGAGCTAATACCGGTGTCACAGCCATGATGATCGGGGAGCATATCGCTGACTTCATTCGCCAGGGACGTTAGAAGCAGGCGAGTCTCACAAAAAAGAGGGCCAGAACAATCTGGCCCTCTTTTTTGTGAGGTTTATTTCCAATTGATTAACCGCGCCCGTGGCGCAGGAGCTTGCCGGGAGTGGCCCCGGTAGTGACACCATCCTCGAAGGTTATTTCGCCGTTGACTATGGTCCAGCGGTAGCCCTCCGCCTTCTGCACTCGCCGCCACTCGCCGCCAGGCAAGTCGTGTAGGACCTCCGGTTCAGTCGCCTTCAAGTACTCCAAGTCATAGACTATGATGTCGGCTGCAACGCCCTCTCGAATGGAGCCCCGGTCCTGGAA
>CAZYBD010000219.1:0-5727 GCA_964645515.1 uncultured Dehalococcoidia bacterium
CTGACAGGGGTATAGGCGGGCCGGTAGGTGATACTTCCCACAGTTTCGATATCCTTACCCAAGTGCTGGGCCAAGATCCCCATCCCGTTGAGGTTGCCCAGCTTGCCTTGGTCGGTCCCGAACCCCAAGGTTGTGTAGCGACTCAACAATGGTACAGAGTCGTATCCTTCCTTGGCGGCTTGGATGATGTCTCGGGCGGTTACGTCTTCTTGGAGGTCCACGAACTGTTTGTGCTCTCGGGTCAGAGAATGTCTGGAGGGCGCGACCCACACCGTCTGGATAGGCTCTTGGCGTTCATCGTCTGCTACGTGGGTATTGGCCGAATCATTCCCGTCCCCCCAGCCTGCTAAACCGGCTGCGTGAGACCCAGCCGCTGAGCCTTCCGACAGGCATTGGGTCAGATCGAAATTGCCACTACAAGATCCGACGGAACGTGCAGGCTGGGCAGCCTCGCCGGGGACGAAGCAGCCCTTTTCAGTATCGAAGAATGTCTTACCGCCGGACTGGCTGTGGAGGTGGACTGTGGGATTCCAGCCTCCGGAACTGGCCACTAGGTCACAAGATATTCTTCTTGTGCGGCCTTCGACGCCGCTACCCGGGGCATCGATTTTCATTAACCTAACGGCCTTGACCTTCTTCGACCCAGTGACATCGACTATGGTGTGTCCGGGAATGACTTCTATGCCTCGTTCTCTGACCATGATCGGCAGTGGGCCTTGGGGGTCGGGCCGTACATCGACCACGGCGGCCACCGCCACACCGACGTCGCTGAGGTCTAAGGCCGACTGGTAGGCACTATCGTTGTTGGTAAAGACCAACGCCCGTCGGCCAGGAGTTGCGGCGTAACGGTTAACGTACGTGGATACTGCCGAGGCCAGCATGACGCCAGGCCTGTCATTATTGGGAAAAACCAGCGGGCGTTCTATAGCGCCTGTGGCCAGTATCACCCTGCCGGCTCTCACTCGCCAGACCCGCTGCCTGGGTTTTCGTCCGTTGGTCGTTCGTTCCAGGATCGTCAGGAAGTTATGGTCGTAGTAGCCGGTGACAGTGCTCCGACTCAGCAGTCTGACCTCTTCCATACCCGAAAGCTCGTCCACCGTCGCCGTTACCCAGTCCATGGCGGGAGTGCCGTCGATGAGACGACGGCTTCCCAACAGACTGCCACCGAACTCGATTTGTTCGTCAGCCAGTATTACTCGCGCCCCTGCTTGCCCGGCCTCTAAGGTCGCGGCCAGTCCCGCTGGACCTCCGCCGACCACCAAGACATCGCAATGGACGTTCATCCTATCGTATTCATCGGGGTCTGGTTGGCTCGGGGCAACTCCCAGTCCGGCTGCCCGGCGTATGAAACGTTCGTAGATCTTCCACATCCGTCTGGGCCACATGAAGGTTTTGTAGTAGAAGCCTGGGACCAGCAAGCGAGAAAATAGCCCGACTGCTCCACCGATGTCGTGGTTGGCATCGGGCCAGGTATTGACGCTTCGCGCCGCCAGACCTTGGTAAAGTTCGACTTCGGTGGCCCGGAGATTGGGCTCGGTCAGGGTGCCTGTCTCGATTTGGAGCAGGGCGTTGGGATCCTCCGAGCCAGCTCCTGACAGTCCCCGCGGCCGGTGGTATTTAAAGCTGCGGCCCACCACGGACACGCCGTTAGCTACAAGAGCCGAGGCAACCGTGTCGCCTTGGTAGCCCTGGTAATGCTTGCCGTCAAACGTGAATTTTATCGAGTGCAAGCGGTCTACTCGTCCGCCTTCTGGTAGGCGATAATGCTGGGAGTCGGACGAATCGCTCATGGCCCGGCTTCTTCTTCGCCGCTCGATGGGCGGTCCGGTTTATAGGAACAGACGATTTGGTAGGCGACGGTGTCCCGTTCGACATTGAACCATCTGCGGCAGCCAGAAGAGTGAGACCATTGTTCCAGGTGGCGCCCTCTGGGGTTTTTGCGCATGAATAGGTAGTCTGCCCACTGTTCATCGGAGAGTGCTGTCGGGTCCTTGGGCCGGACGATGTGGGCCTCACCCCCATAAGAAAACTCCGACTGATCGCGCGGTCCGCACCAAGGGCAAGGGATTAGCAACACGTCGATAGCTCCGTCAGTGGGCCACGGCTGCGGCACCGTGTTCGTCTATCAGGTAGCCCGTGGTGAACCGCTCCAGGGAGAAAGGAGCGTTTAGTGGGTGAGGCTGGTCGCGGACGATGGTGTGAGCGAACACCCAACCGGCCCCGGGAGTCGCTTTGAACCCTCCGGTGCCCCAACCCCCGTTGAAATAGAGTCCTTGTATATCGGTCTTGGTGATGATGGGACTGGCATCGGGGCAGATGTCCACCGCCCCGGCCCAGTGGCGCAACATGCGGAGTCGGCTGAATATAGGAAACAACTCCAATACCGCTTCCATGGTGTCTTCGATGATGGAGTAGCTGCCCCTCAGCCCATAGCCGTTGTACGAGTCGATCCCTGCCCCGATTATCAGTTCGCCCTTATCGGTCTGGCTGATGTAGGCGTGCACGGCGTTTGACATTACGACGGAATCGAGCACCGGCTTTATAGGTTCCGATACCAACGCCTGGAGGGGATGGGTCTCTACGGGGAGGCGGATTCCCGCCATGGAGGCGAGGACGCTAGTGTTACCGGCAACCGCCACCCCGATTTTGTTGGCTTTGATAAACCCCTTGGTGGTGTCTACTCCCACCGCTCGTCCGGCTTCGGTGCAAACACTGGTGACCTCACAGTTCTGGATGACGTCTACTCCCCGCGAATCGGCGGCACGGGCGAAACCCCAGGCGACGGCATCGTGCCGAGCTGTACCGCCCCGGCGCTGCAGCGATGCGCCGAGGATTGGATAGCGCGATTGGGAGGAGGTGTTGAGAATGGGGACCAGTTTCTGGACCTGCTCAGTGCTCAGGAATTCCGCGTCAATACCATTCAGTGTATTGGCGCTCACCCTCCTGGCGATGTCACGAGCCTCCTGCTCAGTGTGCACCAGGTTCAGCACTCCACGCTGACTGAACATCAAGTTGAAGTTGAGTTCTTGGCTCAGGCCCTCCCACAGTTCCATCGATTTCTCGTAGAGGTGTGAACTTTCGTCCCAGAGGTAGTTGGAACGTACGATGGTAGTGTTCCGACCGACGCTGCCGCCACCAACATAGCTCTTTTCGAGAACGGCTACGTCAGTAATACCGTGATCCTTGGCCAGGTAGTAGGCGGTGGCCAGACCGTGCCCCCCAGCGCCTACGATTACTACGTCGTATTCGCTCTTAGGCTGGGAGTCTCGCCACACCCTGGGCCAGTTTTCGTGGTGAGTGAATGAGTTGCGGATAAGGCCTAGCAGGCCGTAGTTGGCCATTGGCAATCTGTTGCCTGTTCATGGAGATTGACGGCAGCAAATAATAGGTTCGCTTGGAATCTGGTGTCAAGGCCGCAATGGTCTGGATGCTGGATGGTCGGCCGGGGGTTGCCAGCTATGTAGGCAGGGTGCCTTGCCTTAGTTCTCCGGCAAGGTTGTCCTGCAAGATGTCCAACATGGGGAAGTCCCACTCGGTAACGAATGTGATAGCCGTCCCGTCGCGTCCCATTCGCGCCGTCCGGCCTATTCGGTGGACGTATTCTTCCAGGTTTTGCGGCATATCGTAATTGATCACGTGGGAGACCTCAGGGATGTCCAATCCGCGGGCGGCAACATTGGTGGCCACAAGCACTTTCAGAGTTCCGGTGTTAAACGAACGCATGGCGGCATTCCGTTGGGACTGAATCATGCCCCCGTGAATCCCTTCCGCGGCAACGCCTTGCCTCTGCAGCGCCAGCACGAGCCGATCCACCCCATCCTTGGTCCTTCTGAACATTAGGGCTTTCCCGCCCTTCAACTGCGTCTTCAGGAGATCGACCAGTGCCCGTACCCTATCCTGTTCCAGCACCTCATAGTAAAGTTGAGACACTTGGGGGGCAGTTTCAATCTCCCCGCCGATTCGAACCCACATTGGCGACCGCATGTGACGGTCAACAAATCGCCTGATTGGTCCCGGGATGGTAGCGGAAAAGAGGGCGGTTTGCCGTTGTTTGGGCGTTTGCCTGAGAATCCGTTCGATGTCAGGGAGGAAGCCTATGTCCAGCATTTCGTCGGCCTCGTCCAACACGACGGTGCGGACTTTCTCGAAGCGCAGTGTCCCCCGCCTTAGATGGTCCAACACCCGGCCGGGAGTTCCCACCACCACTTGGGCTCCGCGCTCGAGCGACGTGATCTGCTTGGAAATGGGCTGCCCGCCATGACATGCGACGACTCGGATGCGCCGGAACTGCCCCAGGCGAATCAGTTCGTCGCGGACCTGCATAGCGAGTTCTCGAGTGGGGACCAGTACCAAACCCTGAATAAAGTTTTGAGACTGATCTGCCAGTTCCACTAATGGAATCCCGAATGCGGCCGTTTTGCCGGTGCCTGTCACGGCCTGACCCAACACGTCTTGGCCGTCCAGTAGTGGCGAAATGCACTTTTCCTGAATGGGGGTAGGGTCATGGTAGCCCATGGCTTCCAGGGCGCGCGCAACGTTTCGGCTCACCTGCTGGTTGCCGAACCAGTGGGCGGAGTGCCGGCGAGTGCCGGATTCGGCTGCGGGTTTTTGTTCAACAGCGGGTGGTGAGACTGGATCAGGGGCGTGACCCTCGGGGCCCGCACTACGCCGCCACCATTGAAACCATGATTTTGACGCCGGTGCCGTCCGTGAATCTGCGGGCCTGTTCTTGAGTAATCGAAATCCGATGCTATTTCCTCTTCTAGGTCGTTGCTCTAATGCGGTTTGGGAAACTTGAAGCTACTGCATAGAGTAACACATCAATAGCCTCGGAGGGCGGTGAGGGCACGATGAAGGATCAGAGAGAAAGCGCACGACTCCCTAGCCTAATAAAGCCCATCGTCGGAAAAGAAATGCTGATTCTCGTACTCTGATGCAACGCCCAATATTCGTGCGGTGTTCAACAGGGTGGCCCGATACCAAAGAACTAGGACCGCCCGATTCACCATATCCTGGGGCCAGTTGATGTGGCGGCCATGTTTGCGCTCTAGCCAGGCAGCGTAACCAGTGGCGAAGTACTCCTCTTGGAACGGAGTTGGCTCGCCGTCGTAGGCGCAGTCTTGGAGGACCTCTACCGGGGCTTCTGAGCAAAGGATCTCCGGTTGCTTTACTGCCAATTTTAGGAAGTGTTGCTCTAGTTCAGCGTCCATCAGCTGTCTTGTCCCGGCCGACACTAAGAAGACCGTCAGATGTTTACGCCTTGGCAACCTTCCAGTTGTCCGGAGTATGACGGTAACGGTATCCGGTAACTCTGTTACCGCTTCTGGTACACCTGGAACCGGTGGCGGTTGGCTTCTGTTACGTAAATGCGGTCCTCCCGGTCCAGTGAAACTGCTACTGGCCCCCAGAAATAGGGTTCTGTCTGGGATGAGGTGTGATAGGGCGTCCTCAGATGTTCTGGAAGTTCGGGGAAGAGGTTCGCTTTGTCTCGTTCAGCCCTTTCTTCCGGGTTGACAGCGAAGTATTCCTCGGCCCACTTGGATAACGTTGATTCTCCGCGGAGCAAGAGTTGAAAATGGCCGTCCGGTCCGAGAACCTGGATCCGCTCGTTACCCCAGTCAGATACGTAGATGTAACCTTCGGAGTCTACCGCGACTCCGGATGGGCGGTTGAACTCCCCCTCTCCGTCACCCGTCTTTCCGTAACCTGCCAGAAATTGTCCAGTGT
>CAZYBD010000220.1:0-8469 GCA_964645515.1 uncultured Dehalococcoidia bacterium
AATCGAGTCCCAGCCGATTACCCCTCAGTTTGCCCGCGAATCTTTCGACTCATCAGGCCGGGGAACTCCGACTGAAAACGGTTCGAGTTAAAAATGATCTTGAGAGTCACCATGTTACCAACCCGAATGATTGACCACGCATGACTGCAATATTAGGGCGTCCACTCTTCATCAGCGGCACGTCAAGGGGCGGAACTAATCTCTTGGGACAGGTACTCGGCGCCAACAATCAAGTTACCCTCGCTGTCGACCCCTTCCTCCCCCTCTTTAGGCAACTTCGAAACGCCATCATTCTAGACTGCGAGGATGTGGAAATTCGAGAGAGCTTCAATCCCATGAGCCCCCTGGACGATTATTACTTTTCACCTCTCAAACTACGAACAATGAAACTAATCCAAGGGGCCTCGCTGAGCGTTCCCTACAATCTAAGGCAAAAACGGGCCCTGCATGCAGAAATAAGACCGCGGACGTGGCAGACATCGGCAGACATAGTGCCATATCTAGATATGTTGCCAGGTGAAAACTTCTCCCAGGTGTTTTGCAATGCCCTCAGCATGATCTCCAGAGCGCGCGGCGGAGAAAAGTGCCGGTGGGTCGGATTCAACGAGAATTGGGCTGTAGAATTCTTTTCTTTATTGGCACAAGAATTCCATGACGCGCGATTTATCATATTTATTCGCAACCCTAGGGCTGCAATCGCTTCGGCGCTTCGAGCCGATGAACCCACCCAGATCCCTCTAGTTCTCTCATTCTTGAGGAATTGGAGGAAATACATCGCGTTCACCACGTATTTCAGTGAGATGCCGCTATTTCGGGACAGACTGCTGGTAGCAACCTACGAAGACCTAGTGCAACAGCCCGAGGAGTCGGTAAAGACATTATCGGAGTTTCTCGAAATATCATTCGACCCCCGGATGCTGGACACCAGTAATTTTTGGAGTTTTGCCGGCGACCCAGATGGCCATCCATGGACTCATAACAGTCACCAAACGACCCGAGGCAGTGGGATTTATCAAACCTCCTTGAACGCCTGGCAGAAGAGCCTATCACAGGGAATAAAGGACACCATAGACTTCATATGCGAGTCAGAATTGAGCCTATTTGGCTATGGTCCCCGGGGATATTCGGACCATTCATTACCCACCGCTGACTCGCTCAGCTTCATCGCTAATGATTCTACTCAGTGCCAAGGGTGGCGAACGGATTTCGGTAACGCTGAGCGGGACATCGGGTCAGAAATGTTCAGGAGGGTTGTTCTGTCCGATTCTCCTGTCAACTTCGAAAATGAAATGATTGAAAGATGCTTCCTATTCCAAGAGACTTATTTGGCCCTCAGAAACAACGAAATTCGCAGTCAGCACGTTAGCGCCACCAGCTTTGTCTCGGATAAGTGAATTGCGGAACCGAATCGCCAGTACCATCTGTGCAATGTCTTCGGCCCGCCTAGATTAATGGTCGGCATTTGCATCTAGTCACCACCGGTCTAACCGAATTCTGGGACACGGACCAAGAAAATCTGTTCCTGGATTCCGGCTGTCTTGATGACTATCACCATCCCGACCGGGATTCCTTTAATCGCAAAGTGATGCCCAGCCCTTGGGAGGACCGCAAGCGATACTACCAGGCCGCCCAATACGTGGACAACTGCTACGAGGAAACGCTGGCAAGGCTTGCCTCCTACCTGAACTATGTCCACCAAGTCGACTACCAGCAGCGGTATTGGCGAATCTTGATCGGGCCCTGGCTATCTCAGTTTCTGCATGCCATGTATGACAGGTATATTCATCTCACCGAAGCTTTCGGTAAATACCCAGGCTTGCAGACATGCGTCTTGGATCCCAAGTCATTTCGAGTGCCCAGCGATATGGCCCAATTCAGCGCATTCCGGAAGGACGGCGTCTACAGTCTGCAGTTGATCACGCAGTTACTGCAAGGAATGAAGTATTCTTTCCCTGCCAAGAGATTGGCAGACGGTCTGCTTCAGCCTCGACAAAACGGTGGCGCCACTGGCGTAGGGTTGGGGGCGTTGGCAAAGAACGCAGTTAAATGGTTGCTTCGGTTTGCAGAGAGCACTGCTATACGCGCCCTAGGCGGCAGGCGACAGGTCGGGCTCTGTGAAATGTACATGTCCCGCGCCCAATTATGGCACCTCGCGTTACGGTCAGGACTAGGTGCCGTTCCCATTCAACTAAGGAACCAATGGTCCTTCTCGATGCCCTACGCCACGTTTGACGACCGGAGAAACGGTCTTGGCAATATTCCGGCCACCGACGAGTTCCAGCGGATTCTTACAAGCTCCCTGACCCACAACTTACCGGTTCTTTACCTCGAAGGATTTCAATCGGCAAAGGCCGAAACGCTTAAAAAGCACCCCAAGATGCCGGCGGTATTAGCCTCCCTCATAGGCTGGTACTTCAGTGAGCCGTTTAAATTTCTGGCGGCAGAAGCATCTGAAAGAGGTTCCCGGTTGATTGCGGTACAACACGGCGGTGGATATGGATTCGCTCGGTATTACCCCTGGGAGGAACATGAGTTCAGCTTGTCCGACAAGTATATGGTTTGGGGTTGGGCCGACCAAAGAATGAACGGCTGCCAGGATTTGCCATGCCCGAAACTTGCACCGCTCTTAGATAAACCACCTACGCAACCGGGGTCTAAGCAGCACGCGCCAGTGCTGCTGGTAGCGGCTGCACCCCGTGCTTACGTGCACCGGTTTGGCACGGCACCGGGAGGTGGCCATGCTGAAGGCATTTACGATTGGCAGGTTCGTTTCATGGAGGCCATTTCCCCTGAACTCCGTAACAGCATCCTTTACCGCGGCCGTCCAGGAGAAGATGGGATGAAAGTCCGCCGACGCATTTCCCGAAGTTTGCCGGACATTCAGTGGGATCATGGAATGCCGTTCCACAAGCGGCTGAGACGTAGCCGAATGGCGGTAATCGACCATCCAACTACAACTTTTCTGGAAACATTGGTGGCCAACATACCTACGGTTCTGTTCTGGGATCCACAGCGTTGGGAGTTGCGCCCTGAGTCCCAGCCACATTTTGAAACGCTTAAAGACGTGGGCATACTGTGGGATGACCCCGAAGCCGCCGCAACCAAAGTGGAGTCCGTCTATCAGGACCCATGGCGATGGTGGGGTAGGCCAGAATTACAGGCGGTACGGCGAAGTTTCGTGGACCGATATGCATTGACCAGCAAAGATTGGGCGCAGCAGTGGACCGAAGCGTTGGAACAAGAAGTCACCCTTCAACTAAAGAATCCTGAGAGTAAGTAAAATGACTAAGCAGATATTGTGCACTCTGGGCCCGGCATCCCTGAATCGCCAGACCATCCAGCGGTTAACCGAACTCCAGGTAGCCCTGTTTCGGATCAACCTGTCTCATACTGCCGTGGATCAGATTGAAGAACTGGTGAACTTGGTGAGGGCTTACTCAGAAGTTCCCATTTGCCTCGACACTCAGGGAGCCCAGGTACGCACAGGTGTCTTCGGCAGTAGCACGCAGAGCCTGACCACAGGACAAATCATGGAACTGGTGGCGGCTCCTGCAATTGGCGATGAGTCTAAAATCCCCCTTTACCCTCCTCAGGTTGTAGGCCAATTGCAGGTCGGAGATCTGATTACCCTGGATACAGCAGCGCTACCGATACAGGTTGTTCAAGCCGACGGCCAGTGCTTCGGCAGAGTGGCCAGCGGCGGAACCGTAGGCTCAAACAAAGCGGTTTCTGTCGACCGCACGATATCTTTAGACAGCATGACACCGTCAGATAAGGCCGCCGTCGAACTGGGTTTGAAATTAGGAATCGAGCATTTTGCTCTATCGTTCTCCAACCGCCCAAGCGACGTGCGGTATCTCCGCGACATGGTGGGCCCAAATCCGCACATTATCGCAAAGGTAGAAAGCCATCTGGGCCTGCAAAACTTGGATGGAATTTTGAAAGAAGCAGACGCCATCCTGATTGACCGTGGCGACCTATCCCGCGAGGTCGCCATCGAAAGATTACCCTTTGTCCAAAAGGAAATTATCCGGCAAGCCAACCTGGCGAATGTCCCTGTTAACGTCGCTACCAACCTGCTGGAATCCATGGTTGCCAATCCCCAGCCAACCAGAGCCGAAGTCAACGACGTGATCAACACCTTGATTGACGGCGCCGACGGGCGTGGTTTGGCAGCCGAAACAGCCATTGGGCAGTACCCGGTCCAGTGTGTCAACATGGTGCGGTCCTTGATTCAGCAATTTGAATCGCGTACCAACCGCCCAGGTTTCGTCGACTTGGAACGAATACCACACAGCTTGACGCCCCCCCACGGAAACCTCTTAGTCCAGAGAATCATCGCAGACCCAGACCCTCAGGAATTAGGCAACCTTCAACGTCTTGAAGTAGACCAGTACGTGATGATGGACGCTGTCCAAATCGCCATCGGCACCTTCTCTCCTCTTAACGGATTCATGGGGAGGGAAGAACTGGAAGGCGTTCTGAAAAATAACAGGCTACTGGACGAAACCGCATGGCCCATGCCAATCCTGCTTCAGTTGCCAGGGTCCGATGACGGTTCCTACACAGTGGGAGAAACCCTGGCCCTAACTTACGGTGGGACAATTCAAGCCTTACTTAAAGTGGAAGACTCTTTTAGTTACGAACTGGAATCTCTTTCGCAACAATGGTTTGGGACTACGGACTCAAGTCACCCTGGCGTATGCCGGTTGAAAATGGGCGGCAACCGGTTCATCGGGGGCAAGGTGGATTTGTTGTCCCACTCTATGTATCCTCGGGGGCACAACGAGCTGACACCGGCCCAAGCTCGCTATATTTTCGAGCACCGCCAATGGCAGAAAGTTCTGGGGTTTCACACTCGCAACGTCCCGCACCGCGCCCACGAGTACATTCAGCTAACAGGACTTACAGAAAACGACTGCGATGGAATGTTCATTCACCCAGTCATCGGCCCAAAGAAGACCGGCGATTTTTCCGGGGATATCATCTTGAAGAGCTACCAGTTGTTGATTGATCAGTCCTATGCCCCAGGGCAAGCTCTGTTGGGCGGATTCGTCACATATTCCAGATATGCCGGCCCTAGGGAGGCGGTGTTCACGGCAATCTGCCGCCAGAATTTCGGTTGCAGCCACTTCATAGTCGGCCGCGACCACACCGGCGTTGGAGATTTCTATCATCCGGACGCCTCCAAGCAGTTGTTCGAAGAAATTGGCGACCTCTCTATAAAACCAGTGTACTTCAACGAAGTGTACTATTGTCAGGCCTGTGGATCTCACGTTGAGCGGTGCAAACATAACCGAGATTCCAGCGAGCAGATCAGCGGTACCTGGGGACGAAACCTCCTCAAACAAGGGCAGATGCCGCCAGATTGGTACATGCGGGAGCCGGTATCAGCCCTGAATTTAGAAGCTTTGCAGAACGGTAGCGAGGTCTTCTCAGACTGATGAGTGGTACCGTAGCCTGGTTCAGCGGACTCTCGGGCTCGGGCAAGACGTCCATTGCGGAACGCACCTCAGAGATTCTTCGAAAAGACGGAGAACGGGTAACAATCCTTGACGGCGACGCAGTCCGGAACAACGAACATCGCCACTTGGGGTTTACCACCGCGGACATCAAAGAAAACAACCGCCTCATCGCCCTTATGTGCCTTCATCACATGTCCGAGTACGACGTGATATTGGTGCCCATAATCTCTCCATTTCGGGAATCCCGAGAAGCCGCCAAGCAAACACTAGGCAAGGCGTTTGCCGAGGTTTATGTCAAAGCCTCGTTGGAAGAGGTAATGCGCCGTGACCCTAAGGGCCACTACCGGAAGGTCAGAGAAGGTGAACTCCCGGGCTTCATAGGTGTAGACGGCGGGGTGCCATACGAGCCTCCATTGACTCCCGACCTAATATTGGACACCGAGAGTTACAAAATGGAAGAGTGCGCCTCCCAACTCGCTGGTTTCTGTCGAGGAGGCCGATAAACCCATGGTTGCAAGCGGTCCACCTGTAGTTGATTACCCTCACGTCATGGACCATCTCTTGAACCTGCCGTCCTGCACTCTAATAACGACGGGCCGCACTGGAACGGACTTTCTTCAAAGTCTATTGGACTCTCATCCCCAGGTTTTGACTTTCAACGGTTCCTTGTTTTTCCAGGCCTTCTGGGACCGTTCCGTCTGTGTGAACTCGGGGACCATAGAACCCGGTGACTTAATTGATGAGTTCATAGGCAAGCACATTGAGAAACTCAAGTCCAGATATGACTTGCTGGAGAACAAACATAGGTTAGGCGAAGACTCAAATCAGTGCTTGGATATCGACCTGATCAAGTTCAAGGGGGCGGCACTTGGCTTTCTCGCGGGCCGAGAAAACAACTTCAAAAATACCCTGATAGCCATCTACGCTGCCTATTCCCTGTGTCTGGGGCAAGAATTGGATAAGAAATCCCTTTTCTTTCACCACGCCCACCACGAAGATGAGTTACCTCGGTACCTGCAGGACTTTCCTGACTCCAAGATTATTTGCATGACCCGTGACCCTAGAGCCAACTTCGTTTCGGGTATTGAGCATCACCGGAACAATAATCACCTAGTTGGAGATACAGACACCGGCGAGCATCTATATTTCTATATCCGCCGGATTTTGCACGACTCCACGGCTGTTTCCCATTTTGGGCACCCTTACACTGCGGTAAGAATAGAAGCCTTGGGGGATCCTAGGATTATCGACGAACTATGCGGGTGGTTAGGAATCTCCTATGACGAGGCTTTAGTCAAATCCACTTGGGGCGGGCTCAAGTGGCAAGGAGACAGGTTATCCAAACCGAACCTGGAAGCCGGTTGGTCGCGGGACATGCTGGAGAACCAATGGGAACATCGGCTGAGTTTCACGGACAAGTACACACTTAATTACATCATGAACTTTCGTCTGCAACATTACGGATATACCTATCGGCGTATGGGGCCATTGGCAGCGTTGGTTGTGCCCTTCTTGATCCTTTTGCCTTTGTCATACGAACGCAGGTTCCTATACCCGGAGTACGTGAAGCGAGCGCTGGTCAAGAGAGAGTATAAAAAACTGGCACGTAACGGTCAGCGTTACGTGCAACGAATAGCTTTGTTCTTAAAATTCTACTTCAGAGTGACCAAAGGACAGAGATTTCACGAACCCTTTTTGTCACTCAGAGAGTCCAAAGAGCAATCCTAACTTTCTTGCGCCCCATTGCAGTATCAACGTTTTGATAGTAGGTCGCAGGTCAGTTCAGATTACCCATGTATAAAGAATTTTGGTCCTTGTACCTCAAAGGTTATGGCCACCTGCGGCTTTCCTTGGCCGTGCTGGGGATCACAATCGTCGCCTCGGCGTTAGAAGGGATCAATATTGGGCTGCTGGTCCCTCTGTTGGAGTCGTTGGGAGCCTCGGACACTTCGGAAAGCCATTGGGTATCTCGGACTATCGGCAATGTGTTCTCCGCAATGGGCTTACCATTCGAGTTGAAAACGATTCTGGCGTCTTTGGGACTGATCGTACTAGTGGTCGCAGTGCTCAAGTACATCAGACTCACCCTGGCCGCGAGACTACGGGTCGGATTTATGCACTGGCTACGCACCCGAACCATGAACAGCCTTTTGCACACGGACATTTCCTATTTCCACCGGGAAAAATTAGGAGACATCGTAGACACACTGACCAGTCAGGCTGAACGAGGCGGCCGGACATTACTGGCGTTAAATGAAGTGCTTAGCGTTTCCTGGCTTGTGATCGCCTACCTGGTCGCGGCGTTCCTGGTATCCCCCGAGTTGACAGCGGTAGCCTTCGGTATGGTGCAGGTAATAACTGTAGCCATACAATCACGGATTGCTCGAGCGAGCCGGATCGGTAGCAGTCTGGTCCAGCGGAACCACGATCTTCAAACCACTTCCATGGAAAGTTTGATGGGTATCCGGACAATCAAGTTCTTCATGTTGGAGCGGCTGCGCTGGCTTCACTTTGACGCCGCTGCATTCCAGGTCAGCGATACCCATTACCAACAGGACCAAAACCGTAACCAGGCGATCGTGTTTCAAGAAGCCAGCTTATTCGTCTTGGTTGGCGCCTTGGTCTATCTGGGCGTCGAGGTTTTTGGACTCGGTATAGCGGTCATCGTGGCCGTCCTTTTCATACTGTACCGGTTGGCCCCCAGGATGACTGCTTTAAACATGCGGCGTCAGACTATTGCCGCAAACTTGCCTGCTATCAACGCGATTAAGGCCATCATGGACGAAACATCCAACCCCAGAATAGTTAGCGGGGACCAACCGTTCGATGGACTGAAAGAGCGCATCGAAATACGAAATGTCGACTTTTCCTATGATGGGGAAGCACTGGTGTTACAGAACGCCAGTTTCACCATCAGACGGGGCCACATGACAGCCATAGTAGGCTCCTCAGGATCCGGCAAGTCAACTCTGGTCGACCTAGTCCTGCGGTTTCATGACCCAGT
>CAZYBD010000221.1:0-9304 GCA_964645515.1 uncultured Dehalococcoidia bacterium
CAGTCCACCAGTTGCGATCGATGACAGAATCTCGGCCAGCATATGCCGGTGGCCCGCTGGCCAGGTAATCCTCCGGCAGGATCAGGTCGTCGGCATAGACCCTATCCGCAGCCATCTTGATTTCCTCGCCCGGTAGGCCCACGATCCGCTTGATGTAGACACCCTCGCCAGGCCTAGGCCGCTGCAGCAGCACGATGTCGCCACGTTTCAGCCGGTTCCACGGAAAATCCGTTCGAGTCACGAACACCGACTCCCCGTGCTCCAACGTTGGGCTCATACTGTTTCCCTCGACCTTGAACCGGCCCGAAACCAGCAAGTTTATGAAATTCTGTGCCCAAGACAGAGGCGGCCCAGGTCTGTATTTCGGTTGACGCGCAGTCATGATTGTAACGCGGCTGTATTCTAGGTTGGTCAATCTCGACCTGCAACCATTGCGCAAGCGCCAACAGTCGCTATGGACGAACCACCCGAAACAACCTAGAATTGGCAACCGATGGCCGCCCCAACTATTACGTCCCCAAGGGACACGTCTACTGGAGGACCCACATGGAAGACGGCATAATCCGCATAGGACTTATAGGTGCGGGAGCCAATACCAAACTCAGGCACATACCTGGCTTCCGGGAGCAGAGGGGAGTAGAGATAGTAGCGGTAGCCAACCGCAGCCGTGAGTCCAGCCAGAGAATCTCCAGCGAGTACGAGATCCCCAAGGTCTACGGCAACTGGCTGGAATTGATAGAAGACGACAACATCGACGCCATCTGCGTGGGAACTTGGCCCTACATGCACCGGAATTTGGTGTTGGCGGCGCTAGAAGCCGACAAGCACGTCTTAACTGAAGCTCGCATGGCAACAAATGCCCAAGAGGCCCACGATATGCTAGATGCCTCCAGGCAATTTCCTCACCTAGTGACGCAGATCGTCCCGTCTCCCTTCACCTTCAAAATCGATAACCTTTTGCAGGAAAAGATCGCCGAAGGCTACTTGGGCGAACTCCTGTCGGTATCCCTACAGTCGCTGACCGGGTTCGCAGAGTTCGACGGGCCGATGCATTGGCGAAATGACCGGAATCTGAGCGGCTACAACATCCTGAACATGGGCATTTGGTACGAGGCGATGATCCGCTGGGCGGGGCGGGCCACCAGAGTAATGGCCATGACCAAGGTCAACATACCCCAACGCCGGGACGAGGACGGAAACCCGGTATCTATCACCATCCCGGACCAAGTGGACATCCTGGCAGACCTGTCCAACGGGGCCCAGGCCAACCTGCGTTTCAGCGCCGTTTCGGGACTCTCGCCGGGCAACGACCTGTGGCTCTACGGCAGTGAAGGCACTATTCGAGTTGACTCCAGGTTGAACGTCTACGGCGGGCGGCGGGGCGATAGCCAGCTTTCAGAAATCCCAAACCCTGAAGAAAAACAGGCGTATTGGAGGGTGGAGGAAGAGTTTTGCAACGCCATCAGAGGCCAAGAGAAAGTTACCCGGACCCCGTTCGACGTCGGCGTGCATTACATGGAATTCACTGAAGCAGTGACTAGGAGCGCCCAGCTTGGAGAGGCGGTTCCGCTGCCACTGTAGGACCAACGCCCCAGTCAAAACCTACCAGAAGAAAGAGGCGACTCCAGACTGGGGCAACCTGTTTCAGTTTGCACTTGCGGGCCGGGTTACGAGTCACAGATCACCGCCTTAATACTCGGCAGCAGCGCCGGCCAAATATGAGTTCTCATAGAACCCCGCTCGCTGACTGCAATTTGAAATACCCAAGCACGCATTTCAAACTCCTAATTCTTCCGCACATCTAAAGCCGAGTTCGAGATCGCTATAACACCAGCGGAGTATCCTCCCGATTGGCCCATTCTCCCATGGAAGCGTCGTAGTTTTTGGTCTCGTTGAACCCTACGAGTTGAAGAACAAACACGCCGTGCGCCGCACGGATGCCGCCTTGTCAATAAGCGTAGACCGTCTTGTCGGGCGTGATCCCGGCCTGGGATAAAATCTGTTTAATTTCGTCGGCTGGTTTGAAACGATGCGTCGCCTGATCCATCACGTTGAACCATTCGAGGTGGGCCGCTCCGGGGATATGGCCTACGCGCTTATTGCCGCGGGAATTGCTACCGTCCCACTCACCGTCGCTACGCACGTCCCAAATGATGGATGTGCCCACCTCGCAGACCTCTTTCAGTTCGTCCACTTTCGCCAACAGGGATTCATCCCACGCCGGAGTGAAAGTTACTACGGAAGCAGGGAGACTGCGTTCCACTTCCATCGGGTGACCGTTGGCCAGCCACGCGCGCCATCCACCGTTCAGTACCTTCACGTTGGAGTGCCCGTAGGTGTTAAACGCCCACCACAGCCGGGCTGCGTAATTACTTTGGGAGTGATCATACCCGATGACCAGGGTGTCGTTACCGATGCCCAGGCTCTCGCACATGAATTTGAATTGGCCCGGCGACATCAGGTGCACCCGGCCGGTGTCGGGGTCTTTTTCGAAATTGTCCGGCACCACGACCGCTCCGGGGATATGGCCTCTCTGGTACGCCGCATCAACGTCACAGTCAACCACCACCACGTTGGCGTCGTCTTTGTGGGCCACCACCCAGTCAGCTTCAACCAAATACTCCGGATGGGTATAGCCTTCTGCTGCCATAATGCCTCCCGGCCCGACAGCCCGCCTCGTTACAGCAGGGCGTACAGGCGTGAATTAGGGTTGAAGGAATTGTATGGCACGCTCAGTAGTGGGTCAACGAACCAAATCGCGTCCACAGCTTCTACCTTGCCGCTCCAAAACCCACCGGATAGAATAGCTGTCAGCCATCAGCCGACCTGAGACCTGGAGGTCGATAGCTGAAAACTGTTAGCTGCCGCCACGACCGAAGGGAGTAACCGCCATGGTCCAGCAAGGTCAGATAGACCACCTGCTTCAGGAAACCGGAGAGATCACTCCACCACGGTCATTAGTGGAACAGGCATTTTTGCAAGATTTCGACGGCGCTTACCGGAATTCCATCGACTCGCCCGAGGATTTCTGGGAAGCAGTGGCGTCTGAGTTGGAGTGGTCGAAACGCTGGGATAAGGTGTTCGAGTCTGATTACCCGTCGTTCAAATGGTTCTTGGGCGCCAAGTGCAACATCACCACCAACTGCCTCGATCGGCATGTGGCCAACGGCAACAAGAACAAAGCGGCATTTATCTGGCTCGGAGAAGACGGGTCGGAACGAGTCTTTACCTACGGCCGACTAACCCAGTTGGTCAACCGGTTCGCCAATGGGCTACGGTCATTGGGGGTCGGCAAGGGTGACCGAGTGGTGATTTACATGCCTCTGACGCCAGAAGGAGTGATCGCCATGCTGGCCTGCGCCCGCGTGGGCGCCGTCCATAGCGTAGTCTACGCCGGGTTCAGCGTAGGGTCACTGCGAGAACGCATTCTGGACGCCCATGCCAAGGTGGTGATTACGGCCGACGTCGGTTACCGCCGAGGCAACGAAGTCGACCTGGGTGGCATCACTAAGCAGGCCGTTGACGGCCTGGACGTAGTCGAGCACATCGTTCTCTGGCACCGCAAACCCCAAAACTCCCCCATTGACAAGAGTGGACATAGGAGGGCAAGTCCGCAAGAAGTCACCTCACAACTGGTTGACTTCGCACAACTGATCAGCGAAGGCAGCGTCGATTTCACCCCCGAGGAAATGGACTCCGAGGACCCCCTCTACATCCTCTATACCAGCGGGACCACGGGCAAGCCAAAGGGCGTACAACACGTCCACGGTGGCTACATGGTGGGCACCTATTACCACTTCAAAAACTTCTGGGACGTCAAAGACGACGATGTTTTCTGGTGCACCTCGGACATCGGATGGGTCGTTGGGCATAGCTATATCGTCTACGCTCCCCTCGTGGCTGGGGCCACCACAGTGTTCCGCGAAGGCGCCATAGACTACCCCCATCCAGGCATGTTCTACGAGACAATCGAGAAATACGGAGTCAACGTACTCTTCACCGCCCCGACCGCACTACGCATGCTAATGCGCTACGGCGAAGAGTACCCTCATAAGTACAATCTTACGTCCCTGCGGTTTCTCACCTGTGCCGGAGAACCACTTAACCCGGAAGCGTTGCGCTGGACCTACGAGCACATCTGCGGCAGCGGCGAGTGGGGTCATGTGGTGGATAACTGGTGGCAAACCGAGACCGGCGGCCCTTGCCTGGGGACAACAGCCACCATGCCGGTGAAACCTGGACGGGTAGGCCGCCCGCTGCCCGGCGCCGAGATGGACATCGTCGACAGGGAAGGCCAACCGATTGCCGAACCAGACAAGGGGGGGCTGCTAGTAATCAAGCGCCCCTTCCCTCACTTTTTCCGCACGGTGTTCGGCGATCCTGAGCGTTACGCCCGAGACTGGAACACAATTCCCGGCGTCTACTTCACCGGCGATGTGGCGTTGCGCGACGCCGACGGCTACTACATGGTGGTGGGACGGGCCGACGACGTGTTGAACGTGGCCGGCCACCGCATCGGGTCGGCTGAGGTGGAAAGTGCGTTGATCTCCCACCCAGCGGTGGCTGAGGCAGCGGTCATCGGCAAACCGGACGAGCTAAAGGGAGAGTCCATCAAAGGGTTCATTACACTGCGTGTGGGCAGCGACCCATCGGACGAGATGGCCGATGCGTTGAAACTCCACGTACGACACGAACTAGGTCCTATCGCCGTTCCGTCGGAATTGGAATTCACTCTAACCCTCCCCAAGACTCGCTCTGGCAAAATCATGCGCCGCCTCCTCAAAGCCCAGGAACTAGGCCTGGATCCCGGAGACATTACGACGCTTGAGGAGTAGGGAGTTCACTGGAATTTATACACCGCGCAGTTCTACAGCGGGCACATTGAGGTCCACTACGAGGATGTCATGGTGTTAAACGACGGCGGCATCGTCAACGTAGGGAACCCCGAAGCGGCCACAGACGCGGCGATTACAGGGTGCCGTGGTAGGACGAAAGGATTTAGTCAAGGAAGCCCGCGACATAGCGGGGCGTAAATCCCCCATCCCCTTTGCGAAAGAGGCTTTGGCCTAGGCTTTACCGATGATATCGCCCCTGTGGGACCTACCAACCTACAGCGGAGCCATCTTTTCTTGGTTCGGAGCCGGCTCGCAGGACACCAGTATCGCGGTCGCGCTGTATAACCTGTGCTCCGCCGATTGACACCCGCCGCCGCCCGGACATGACACCAACCCGATGCCCTCGAGACTGCAAGTGTCGCACTACGCCCTCGTCCAACCCTTCCTCGATCATCACTTGGTCGTTGCCCACCATGAAACGTAGGGCATTCACCGCCTCTTGCGGATCCATGCCGTGATCCACTATGTTGCTGATCAGTTGCAGGTGCCCCTGCGGCTGCATGAACGCCCCCATCATCCCGTAGCACAGCATCAGTTCCCCTCCCACAGTGGCCATTGCCGGGATGATCGTGTGGTAGGGGCGTTTGTTGGGCGCCAAAGCGTTGGGGTGATTGGGGTCTAATGAGAAGAGCGAGGAGCGATTGTGCAGCACTATTCCTGTTCCGGGCACCACCAAGCCGGAGCCAAAGTCGGAATAGATGCTGTTGATGAAAGAGCAGGCGTTCCCTTCTCCGTCCACCACGCTGATGTAGACCGTGTCACTGCCGCCGTGGACCTGGCCGTAGGGCACAGTAGATAGCGCTTGTCCGGATTGAATTAGTTCCCGGCGCGCACCGGCGAATTCTTTTGACAGCAGTTCAGCGGTTGGGACATGCACCTTTTGCGGGTCGGCAACATAGCGGAAGGCATCGGCAAAGGCCAGTCGCACGGACTCGATTAAATGATGATAGGCGTCGACCGACTGCGCGCCCATTGCTCCAATATCAAATCCTTCGGCAATGTTCAACGCCTCCAAGGCGACGATGCCCTGGCCATTGGGCGGACATTCCCAACACGTCACGCCCCGGTAGTCAGTTGATATTGGTTCGTCCCAGTCGGAGGTATGGCATGACATGTCCTCCACGGTGAGAAGACCGCCTTGCTCCTGAACGAACCTGGCAGTCTTCTCCGCCAATTCTCCCTTGTAGAACGCTTCCGAGCCACCCTCACCGATCTGACGCAGGGTAGCCCCCAAAGTAGGCAAGCGCACCAGGTCGCCTTTATTGGGTGGCCGTCCATCCACTAACAGCTCTTGCCCGGACGGGAGGGTGGAAAGCTTTCCCAGAAATGACTGCCACTGGAAGGCAATAACCTCCGAAACCGGAAATCCTTCCTCCGCGTACTGAATTGCCGGCCCCAGCAACTTGTTCAAGGGCATTGATCCGCACGCGTTTAGAAGCGTCTCCCAACCGTCGACAGTTCCAGGCACCGCCACTGAATGCACACCTACGTGCGGCATAGAATTGTGACCCTGTGCCTTCAGCTTTTCAATGCTCGCGCCGGCGGGTGCGCGCCCGCTGCCGTTGAGCGCTCGTACCGACTTTTCTCGCTCATTCCACACCAAAGCGAACATATCGCCACCGACGCCCGTAGAGTTGGGCTCGACCACGTGCAAAGTGGCGGCGGCGCTGATGGCCGCGTCCACGGCGTTGCCACCTTCCATCAAGACCCTCAGACCGGCCATCGAAGCCAACGGCTGGCTGGTGGCCACCATGCCGTTGGTGGCCATGACCGTAGAACGCCGTGAGTCGATATACATGCCGGGAGACCCCCAAGAAAATGCTGAGCGGCTGGGTCACGCCTCAGCCGCTCATCCGTAAGTACACGAGATTGTACCATAGCACCTGGAACCGTCAGCCTGCGCCAAACGTGCCCCGTACCTGGTAGCCGTAACTGTGCTAACATGGATGAGCTGAACCTGCCGGGCCGAGCTAAAGGACCTCAAGTACGTCCTTGTAGCTTGTGCCGGACAAACTATTGCCGGACCTTAGCGCGGGCGAAGCCAATTAATTTTGTCTCTACGGAGGACTCCTATGGCAGCAGATGTTGGCCAAGCAGCCCCGGACTTCAACCTGTACGACACCGGACTCCAACCGCGTAAACTCAGCGATTTCAGAGGCCAGAACGTGGTCTTGGCCTTTTTCCCCGGTGCGTTCACGGGCGTCTGCACCACCGAGATGTGTGCCTTCCGCGACCGGGCAGACCGATTCAATTCGATGAGCGCTCAAGTCTTGGGCATAAGCGTCGACGCCCCATTCTCGCAAAAAGCGTGGTCCGACCAGCACAACCTGAACTTTCCTCTGCTCAGCGACTTTACCCGGGATGCCACCAATACCTACGGCGTCGCTTTACCCAACCTGGCAAGCATGGAAGGCTACACCGCATCACAGCGGGCGGTGTTCGTCGTGGACAAAGAGGGAGTGGTCCGGTACAAATGGGTCGCTGACGTCCCGAGCAACGAGCCTGACTACGATGAAGTCCAGAACGAAGTCGATAAACTTCCCAAATAGCGCCTCTTGAACCCGATACCGGCGGTAGCTTTCGCCAATCCGGAGCGTGAACATCTCAGTAAGGGAGCTGAAGCCAATCTCCAGTCAAGCCCCGTATTGGAGTCGGACGAGTTCCAGTCGGCCACGGTCTAGCCGTGATTCCCATGTTCACGTGCCACTTGGCCTCTGGCCTCGGTGACGGAAAATAGTCTCGAGTTAACGGCGTCGGCCACTGCCGAGAGGTCATCGTGCGGAGGGTCTTCTCCCAGTCTCCAAAGGCCACGACGTTGCTACAAGTCGCGGAGAAAAACGGTCGCCGCGCTCAACAGGTCCATGGCCGGCATTCCCGCAGGGACGATGGTCTCCAATTGCGATGGACTTACCGTCGCCTAACAGCAGACGTCTGGCCTCACCTGAGTGATGGGCGCTCCGACCAGTAAACCTCGCCGCCGCTGGGTCTCCATAAAGGTTGCGGACACTATTCCGGCAATATTGCCGGGCACCGTTACTGCCCTACCCAGGACCACGACGTCTCGGACCGCATCTGCCAGGCCAGGATCCAAACCAATACGAAATTGGTCAAGCGGCCTCCGGCGAAGACAGTGGATGCGCCGGAGCTGACCATTGCGATCTCCACAATCGCCAACGCGTCGCGTTTGCTCCCCGGCGGCCGCACTTGTTCCACAAGCTGGACACCAACAACTCCTTCCACAGCGTCAGGTCCGTGAACGTGGGCGGATCAGCTAGCAGAATAGCCCGAGTGTCATCAACTCTAGGACCGTGCCTATGATCACCCGTTTCGTCGGCCGATGCGCTCCTCATATTCCAAGATCTCCACTGCCGTCCACATGGCAGCGGCTTTTGTGCGCTATACTACCACCGCTGTGGGAACCCGATCGGCGGAGTGTGACACCACATGATCACCTTTGTCCTAGTGCACGGGGCTTGGCACGGCGGCTGGTGTTGGAACAGGGTGGTTCCACTGCTGCGTAAGACCGGGGCCCAAGTGTCGGCCCCTACTCTTACTGGACTGGGGCACCGGTCCCACCTCGTACGGTGTTTGGACCCCGCCACCATCGACCTAGACCTCCATATCCGTGATATCGTCCAAGTCATTGAATACGAAGACCTACAGCAGGTAGTCTTGGTGGGACACGCCTACGCCGGAATGGTCATCACCGGGGTGGCAGAGATCTGCCCCGAGCGTTTAGCTCATCTGGTGTATGTGAACGCCGTAGTCCCAGCCGACGGGGAGTCCATGGCCAGCCAGTTGTCAGCGGTCCGGGGCGCAGAGTTCACGTCATGGGTCGCCGGACTGATAGAAGACGGCGAAGGGTTCTTGCCGGTCCCCACCAAGTCGGAAATACGCAGCCGCTGGGGCATAAGCGACCCCGACGACCTTGATTGGATAACTCGCCACGTCACCCCCCAGCCGGTGGCTACCATGGCCGGTCCAGTTCGTATCAGCAATCCCGAGGCCGAAGCCGTCCCTCGCAGCTTTGTCTGCGGTTCGGAGGCCGGATTCCGCGCAGTGTCAGAACGGGTCGAGCAAGCAGGTTGGGCCGTTTACCATGTCGATTCCGGGCACGACATCATGGTCACGCATCCTAGAGACCTGGCAGAGATTCTGCTGGGCATCGGCAGTAGCTTCTAACCGCAGGCCCAACCAGCAAATCACAAGGACGTGTCGGTAAATGAACGCATCAACAGTTAAGGCCCTGGTCTTCGACGTATTCGGCACCGTTGTCGACTGGAGGACCTCGGTCGCCAACCACTCCAGGGCGTTCGGGGAAGCCATTGGAGCCCGAGCTGACTGGGAGGCTTTCGCCGACGGCTGGCGGGACAAGTACCAGCCGTTCATGAGCAAAGTGCGTTCAGGCG
>CAZYBD010000222.1:0-10922 GCA_964645515.1 uncultured Dehalococcoidia bacterium
CATGGTGCGGAAGCTATCGGTCAACATCCGAGCTGACACCGGCGGAATTACGGTGGCACCGGCAATGAGCAGGACTCCCAGAACCTGCATCGAAACGACGATGGTCCCGGCAAGCACCAGAGAGAACACTGTCTCCATCCAAACTGTAGGAATCCCGTAGAACTGAGCAACCTCGCCGTCAAAGGTAGCAAACAAGAAATGCTTGTAAGCAACGAAGAGCACCACAGCCGTCAGGGTAGTCACCACAGCGATAGCAATCAAATCGGTAGTACTCACGCCCAAGATGTTGCCGAACAGTGCGGCCTCGAAGTCTCGAGTGAAGCTCTTATAGCGGCTGATTATCACGATACCGACCGCAAAACTGGCGGTGGTTATCACACCGATGGCGGCATCGTAAGCAATCTTCCTCTTCTTGGTAGTAAGGGTAATCAATTGGGCGCACAGGAATCCCCAAACAGCGGCCCCCACTAGGAAGTTGATGGAGAGTACGAAGCTCACCACCGCTCCCCCCAACACGGCATGGGAGAGCCCGTGGCCGATGTAGGCCATACGCTTCAAAATGATATAGACACCCACCAAGCCGCAGAGACCGCCCACCATAACGGCGGCTATCAGGCCCTTGACGAAGAACTGATAGTCAAACGGCTCAAACATGCCTGGCCTCGTGCTCCACTTCCTCGGAATCACCTCCGGGACCGTCAAGCTGCGGGGAGCCGTTGCCAGGCCAGTTGACCCGGCCAAAGGAATGAGGGCTTTCGGCCACAATGGTCATACCTTCGTAGTGGATTACAGGCATCTCGGCGCCATAGGTCATCCGGAGCACATCCGTGGTGATAACCTGAGAAGGCGGCCCTTCCGCCAAGACTCGCCCTGCCAGGCACACTACCCAGGGTAGGTGCACCGCCACCGCGTTGATTTCGTGGGTTGTGATAATGATAGTGACCCCTTGGTGGTTCAGGTCGTGCAGTAGGTGCATGACGTCGTCTCTGGTCTTGATATCAACGCCGGAAGTCGGCTCGTCCAGCAACAGCAACCCAGGGCTACTGACCAAGGCCCTGGCCAGGAAGACCCGCTGTTGCTGGCCGCCCGATAGCTCCCGAATATGACGTTCAGCCAGATGAAGGATCCCAAGCCGATCCATCATCTGGTCCGCCAAGTCCTTTTCCTCTTTCCGGTACCAGGGGAACAATCGATTCTCCATAGTTCTTCCCATCATCACCACTTCACGGACGGTCACCGGGAAGTTCCAGTCTATGGTTTCCAGTTGAGGAACATATCCGACCCGTGGCTTCTTGCTAGCCGTGGCCACCCCATGGACCCGCACCTCCCCTTGGTAGATGTTGACTGCGCCCAATACCGACCGCAGCAGCGTCGTTTTCCCAGATCCGCTGGGGCCAAGTAGACCTACGAAATCGCCGGCCAGGATGCGCAGGTTAATGTCAGTGAGGACCTTGAGTTTTTCGTACCCGCAGGTCAAGCCTCGGATGTCGACGACGGGCTCGCCTGGTATACGTTGGTGTGGCGCTGGATGTAACAACTGTTCTGTTCACCTTGGCGGTCGTAAGCAGCCAAGTCCTTTTCTCTAGTGTCGGTGACCATGACCGGAAGTTCCGGGTATCCCCGGCAGGTGCTCAGGACCGTAGGCCGGACGGTGCTCATGGTCCTCCTGTTGTTCCACGTGGTGGTTGCCACCGACGACGCCCACTAGCTGGGTCGATACCAGTTGAGAGTAAAGGCCGTGGCGCTCCAGCAATTGATGATGGTCTCCTTGTTCTACGGCACGACCGTTATCCAGCACCACTATGAGGTCGGCGTGCCGAATGGTCGACAACCGGTGAGCAATTACCAGGGTCGTCCGCCCTTCCATCAATAGTTCCAACGCCTGGCGTACCTGGCGTTCGTTGACGGCGTCCAGATGGGACGTGGCTTCGTCCAGAACCAAGACCGGGGCGTTTTTCAGCAGGGCTCGTGCGATTGAAATGCGTTGTCGTTGCCCGCCGGAAAGCTGCATGCCCCGCTCTCCTACCATGGTGTCGTAGCCATCGGGGAACGATGCGACGAAATCATGGGCGTTGGCCTGCCGCGACGCCTCCTCTATTTCCTTGTCTGAGGCATCCAAACGCCCGAGCCGTATGTTCTCCCGAATGCTGTCGTTGAATAGATAAGTATCTTGAGAGACCAGTCCGATCCTCTCTCTCAGCTCGTCTATCTTAAAATCCCTAATGTCGTGGCCGCCCAGTTTTACTGCCCCTGATACCGGGTCCCAAAATCGCATCATCAGATTGGCGCAGGTGGTCTTGCCCGCGCCCGAGCGGCCCACCAGGGCTACCGTGTGGCCGGGTTCGACGCTGAAACTAACGTCCTCCAACGCCTGAGGCTCGTCAGGGCCGTAAGAAAAGTCCACATCATGGAAATCAATGGAAGGGGCCAAGTTGGAGCCGTGCCGGTGTTGGTGCACTCCGGGCCCATCCATGACTGAAACCGGCTCGTCGTGGACCGCGAAAAGACGCCGGGCGGCCGCTAAAGTCTCCATTAGTTGCTTCATAGTGCGGGCTATGTCGGAAATCGGCGCGAAGGCCGCCACCGAAAGCACTACAGCTAGGATCAGTTCCGGCCGAGAAATATCTCCACTGGTCAGGAACCATACGCCCATGGTCAATGTGACCAGTCCTCCCAGGGCGGTCATGGCCTCGATGAAACCGATTTGAAACGCCCGTTCTTTTAGGAACCGCAATTGGTAGTGGGCGAAGTTCCAACTGTTGGCAACCATTTCGGACGTACGGGCGCGACCCATCCCGAAAGCGGAGATTTCCCGCATTCCTTGAATACTGTCCACCATGTGGGAATGGACCTCACCCAGCTGGCTCCGTAATTCGTCCCCAAGTCGTTCCGAACGCTTTTGAGCGAAGAAGGGGCTAATTGCCACCGCAACCAAGAAGGGTGCGAGTACCAGCGCCATAGGCCAAGCGATAACCGCCAGCGTCGCCAGCACCGCACCGGGGACGATGATGGCTACGAATGCCGGAGTGACGGTGTGAGCGAAGAAGAATTCCACTGTTTCGACGTCGCCTCCCACGATGCTGACCAGGTCTCCGGACCTCCGACGCACCATGTACGCCGGGGCCAAAGGGTCAAGTTTGTTGTATATGTCCACCCTCATTTCGGCCAGCAACCGGTAAGCCAGGTCATGAGCGGCCCACGACTCCAGCCAGGTAAATAGCGCGGCCGCAGGCACGAAAACGCCCAGCAGAATTAATTGCACCGTCAGGTCGGATCCGGTAATCACCTCGCCCACCAACAGAGCGCTGCTCACTGCGACGGCAACTATGGAGCCGTGCTGGACCAGTCCCAGCAAAAAGGTGAAAACCAGTTCGGTGCGCCACGGCGCCACCAGCCCCAGGAGCCGTGCCCAAACACTAAGGACTCCGAGACGCCCTCTTCGGGCGCTGTGAGGGTGTTCCTGGTGGCCCGGCCACTCGTGGTGGTGCCCGTGCCCGTCGCCCTGGTGACTAGGTTGTGGCATGAATGGTTCGGCGGCAGGAGCAGTATCCGCGGGCACCGCATGTTCGACGTTGCCTTCATCCTTGCCTTCAGATCGGCTACCGTATTCATCGTCTTGTTCTTGCTGTTGGGCCATCAACGCAGCATATATGCCGCCGGCGGCCACCAATTCACTGTGAGTTCCGGTTTCAGACAATCGGCCCCGTTCCAGAACCAAAATTCGGTCGGCCCCCAACACACTGGAGAGGCGGTGGGCGATTATCAGGGTAGTGCGACCTACCATCAGCCGATCCAACCCTTCCTGTATAACCGCTTCGTTCTCAGCATCCACGCTGGAAAGCGCCTCGTCCAGAACTAAAATTGGGGCGTCTTTCAGCAGAGCCCTTGCGATGGCGATGCGCTGTTTTTGGCCTCCCGATAGGCGCACCGCCCTTTCTCCGACGACGGTTTCATAGCCGTGGTGCAGGTGAGTAATAAAGTCATGAGCATTAGCCGTTTTTGCCGCGGCCTGCAATTCTTCCTCGGTTGCGTTGGGGTTACCGAAGCGCAGGTTTTCGGCGACGGTGCCGTGGAAAAGGTAAGTATCCTGGGTAACCACCGCCACCTGCTCCCTCAGAACCTCCAGAGGTATCTCGCGGATATCTCTGCCGCCCAACAAAATTAGGCCCTGCTGTGGGTCGAAGAACCTCAACGCCAACCATACGATGGTGGATTTCCCGGCTCCGCTGGGCCCGACCACGCCCAACGTCTCCCCGGCGTTTAACCTGAACGACACATCGTGCAAAGCTGGGCGGCGACCGCCACTGTACGAGTAACTAACGTTTTCGAATGACACCTCCGACGATATGGGCGCTGAGCCGCTCTCGTTGGGTGAGCCCTCGACGGCGTCCGCCGCATTAAACTCTGTCAAGTCCCGTCGATAACCACCTTTGGATCGGTCGGCTAGGTCATTCACCTCCACAGGGGAGTCCATGATAGTGAAGATGCCCTCGGCAGAAGACATAGCGATCATGCCGTCGTGGTAAAGCTGAACCAATTCCCGTAGTGGGCGGAAAATTTCGACACCCAACATCAACACTATTAGGAGTGCCCTGAGTTCCAGGTCGCCATCGCCGACTCGCACCGCTCCCCACGCCAGGGCAGTAGCGGCACCGGCGGTGATTCCGAAAATCGTCAGGGTGCTGGACGCGCTATTGGCAGCCAGCACACCCATCGTTGTGCGGAACAGTTCGCGGGCGCGCGTTGCCAGAAGTTCACCCCTGGCCCGGCTCTGGCCAAAGGCCTTCAGGGTCGCCAGACCCTGTACCGAGTCCAAGAAGTCAGCACCCAGGGCTCCGTAAGCATCCCGACGGGCCCGACTGCTGTTCCTGGTCCAGCGGTGGAAGATATTAGGGATTACCAGGGTAATCAGGGCGAAGGTCAGGAAGATCAGACCGGTCCTGAGATCGATGAGTGCCATGAACGCGAATATGAAGACAGGGGCGAATGCCGCGACAATCATCTGAGGCAGGTAACGGCCAAAGAAAGCCTCCAGGCGCTCCACTCCTTCGGCCAGAGACATTAACGTATCTCCGGTACGGGTCTGGTCGAAGTAGCCCGGCCCCAGTGCCAGAGAGTGTTGGTAGAGCCGCTCCCGCAACTTCACCTTGACCATACTGGCGGTGTGATGACTGATCACATCTTGTAGGTATTGCAAAGCAGTCCTGGTCACAATGAGCGCTGCCATGCCCACCACAGGCCAAGTCAGGGTCGAAAATGCCGCGCCTTCATGAATGATCTTGGCGATAATCACCGCAGCCAGCGCCAGCCGGGCAACACCGGCCACAACCGCCAACATCCCAACGACGGCCGCCGTAATTATTCGCCACCAGACATCGTTCGCCAATCCCATCAGGCGAGGGTGGAGATACATCTTCTAGTCCCTTCTATTGCGGATACACCGCACCGCTATTTCCGTCGAACACCAGCCCGACATCGAGGCCGGTCAAACTGTCGGCGCTGCCTCCCAGCGCCGGGATCATAATTTCCATATTCCTGCGCATTAACCCCAGATAAGTGTGGGCCGGATCGCCGGGCTGGCCCGGCAGGTCGTCGTCAGCCAGTTCGGCTATGAACGTCGCGTTGGTCTCGGTGGCGATAGTCTCCAAGACGTCGCTAGGAAACACTTCGGAGCCGAAAACGGCCGGCAATTGTAGATGCCTAACTTGGTCGATCAGGTTTGCCACCTCTCGCACCGAAGGTTCCGAAAAATCGGACGGCTGCACTGCGCCGATAACGTCCAGTCCGTATTGCTGAGCAAAATAGGCCCAGGAATCATGATAGGTCAGCAGCTTGCGGTTTTGCTCGGGCACGGTAGCCACCGCGGTTCGAATGGCTTGATCCATGGCCTGTATGCGTTGGCGGAACGCCACCAGGTTCTGCCCATAATAGTCGGCGTTTGCTTCGTCGATTGCCGCCAGTCGGTCGTAGACCAGCTCAGCGTACCGTAGCCCCAGGTTCGGGGCTGCCCAGAGGTGCGGGTTGGGGTGAGCAGCGGACTCAGGGAAACTGAAATCGAACTGCCAATCTTCAGGAGAAATGGCTTGGTCTCCCAACTGTAAGATCACCACGCCTTCTTTCTTGTTGGCCTCGGCCAGTTGCAACGTGGGCTGTTCCAAGAAGAGTCCGTTCAAAACGATCAGGTCGGCTTCCGCCATCAAGCGGGCCAATGAAGGTTGAGGCTCGAAAGTGTGGGAGTTGACCCCTTCCGGAACCACGCCCTCTAATTGGATTCTCGTCCCACCGATGTTTTCCACGATACTAGTTATGGGCGACACAGTAGAAACGACTCTGATCTTGTTAACGCTCCGTCCTCCGGAGCCTCCTGCATTCTCAGTGGTCGACTGGGAGTCTAACCCCGATCCGCAGGCGATAAATCCCAGCGCTGAGAACAAGAGCAACAGACCGGCCCCCAACTCTTTCAGCAACCTACGCATCTAATAGTGATCTCCGTGTTCAGGCGACGCATGCTGACATTTAGCACAAACGCCCCTCACCGAAAAATGCTCCAAGTCGGGTTCAAAGCCGAACTCCTGACTAAGCGTCTCCCTGAACTCGGAAAGATAGTGAGGACTGAGGTTAAAGGCTCCGTGACACACCCGACACACCATATGGTGGTGGTATTCGCCGGGCTCGGTCAACTCGTAGTGCAACCGCTCGCCGATGGCCACTTCGGTCACCACGCCCAGATCTTTGAACAAATGTAGCGTGCGGTACACGGTGGCAATGTCCATGTACGGATAGGCGTTTTTTGCGCGCCTAAAGACTTCGTCGACACCCATGTGTCCGTCACCAGACGCAATGATCGAAAGCACCATTATTCGCTGCGGGGTGAGGCGGTGGCCTTTAAGACGCAGCGTCTCGATGATCTGTTCGTGGGTTAACATTCAAAACGCCGTTATTGCAACTGGTTGCGGTTACTGATCATAGCATCAAATAACAATGTGTCAACGCGGCTGGTTGCAATAACGACGATCCAACACCACCGGCAGATCATCAATTAGCGTCGCGTATCACCCCATACATGTGTGTGTAGAGCTTTCCGGCTTCTTTCAGGAACTGCCAGACCCCGCCGCTGCTGCTCGGCCGGACATGGTCGAACCCCAACACCTCGGTATAGCGGAAGTCATCTCGTCCTTCCAATGCCGCGGCCAATCGCCTTGACTCCGCCGCCGGCACCAAACGGTCATCACGGTCGTGGATTATCATCAATTTCGCCGAGATTGCGTCCACGTAATTGATCGGGGAAATGAACTGTAAGTCTCGCCGGAAACTCCTTGGCAACCGATTGTAAAGGGCCTGGGCCTCCTCGATAGTGGTGCCTTGGAGCAACTGATTGACCACCCGCCCCTCCGGCGAAAGTCCGTCCAACTCTCCCGGCGTTGACACTCTACCGTCAAGATAGACTTTGGTCAGCGCTTCGATGTCGTTTTCCTCGGCCAGTGTCTCAATTAGCTCGTTGGCGAGCACCTTGAGCGTCCGCTGGTCGGTATTCCAAGGGACTCGCTGGCTATCGTCCAGCTTGGACCGGCTGGCTATTTGCAACAGCAGCTCTTCGGCATCGAAATAGGGACCGAAGGCGTTGACGAACTTCACTTGGTCGCGAATCCTGGGGTCGGCCGCTGCCACCAGAGAGAACGAAGCCCCTACGCAGAACCCTCCCAGGCCAAGTCGATCCGGGTCGACGTAGTCCTGAACCGCTAGATATTGAAAGGCCCTCACCAGGTTCTCCTGTTCCGCCCGATCGATGTTATGCCGCAGTGCCATAGTGGGCGACCAATGAAACATAACGACAAAGCCGGCGCGCGCCAGTGCGTTGCCCAGATTGACCACGTCTTCGTCGGCACGGCCCGCGGCGTTCGCTCCCAAGAAAAGCAGCACTGCCGCTCTCGAATCACCGTCGTCGACACGGTATACATCAGCAACACCAGTGCCACCCGGCTGGGGATACAAGACGTCCTGCCGCACTGGATCGCCAGTGAACCACGGCTGTGGTTTGAAGGGCACCTCCAACACCTGCAACACAAAGAACCCAGTCTGCAAACCGGCTTTGCCCTGAGGCGCGATGGCCACAAAGAGAGTCAACACCGAGCCGAATACGACAGAGGCAAAACAAATTCGACGGACCCAACTTTTGAAAAACCTTTTCAAAGTCCCTGCTGGCTAAACTTTTACGACCGATATCATCGCTGCCGAGGCCATTCGAGTTGCCGCCATCGCCAGGAATACGATGGGCCACGGGCTGCCCGCCATGTCCAGAACCAAGCTGAAAACGATGGCCTGCATCCCGGCGTAGGCGTAGCCATGAGCATCCAACAGCCCTGACGCAGTACCAGACATTCGGCGTCCAGCAATGTCAACGGCCACCGTTGCCATCGGGGAAATCCCCATAGCCAAGCCTCCGAGGAGTAACAACAAAGCACCCCACGTCACGTTAACCGGTGGTGCCAGCGCAATACCAGCCAATGCAGCGGCGCTGACAAAACAGGAAAATATTACAAGAGGCCGACGGGCGCTGCTGAGAAACCGGTCCGATACCACTCCAGCGACCAGTGGAGCCAACAAATAGCCCAACGGCAGCAATATTGTCAGCAATACCGTAGACTCTATGGACAGCCCACCCTCTTCAAAATAATAAATCGGGACCCATGTGGCTAACCCGTAGCGCACGACATTCTCTAGGCCCTTAACGTGACTGGCCAACAAGAATTGAGGACTAGACAACAGCTCTCTGTATGGACCGAGTCCCCGTAGCCGTTCAAGAGCCATTGCTTCAGGGGCCGCCGACACCTCGTCTTCTTCCAGGTACTCAGGGAGACCGGCCTCGGATGGGCGGTCCTTGGCCAAAAGATAAAGGGCAACTCCCAGAACCAGAATGATCAGGGGAGGGTACCGGAAGGCTGCCCGCCAACCGAACTCAGCTCCCACAGTGCCAGAGACCCACCACATCAGCAACAATGCCCCACCGGCCGAGGTCATAATGATCCCCAGAGCCATGCCTCGATCCCGCCTCGGCCACCACTGGGAGATCATGCTTATCCCCGGAGCCCAGCAGGCGGCGTTGACGAACCCGGCCAGGCCCCACGGTATAGCCATGGTCACGGCGGAGGTAGCGAAACTGGTCACCCAGTTGAACCCCACTGTTAGGACCGCGCCAATGAGAACCCACAGTCTCAGCCCATAGACCTCGGCCAACCGGCCGTGGACCAAGTCTCCCAGACCAAAGCCCCAGAGCAGAAGCGCGTTGACCAACCCTATTTCCACGTTGCTAATGGACAGGTCCTCTTTGACTAGCGGCGCGATGGGCCAAAAATTGAACCGGCCCAGGTAGAGGAAAAGATAGAACGCAGCAAATGCCAGCAGTACCCGCCACTTGAACAAATGATAGGACCGTGGTAAGTCTGAGTATCTTTCCACCCCAGCGCCGCTCACTCCTTCCTCCGGAGAGTGCATAAACAAGACCCGATGCCGTCCAACTGGGTGTGGCGCTTCTTAAAAGCTTCCAGCGGGAACCGACCGGGCCTGATATACATTACACGCTGGTCGTCGCCTGTTTAGCTCCGCGTTAAAAAACGCCTACGGAACCGGCATCGCGGCTCGGGCGATGTCCAAGAGTTCCCCGTTGGAGGCCCCCAGGTCCACAGAGTCCCCGTGGGGTTGTGGCACATGGAAGCCGGTTTTGTAGTAAAGCTCGATTCGGTTGCCTTCTGGGTCGAAAAAGTACATGCCGACCGCGTTGCCATGACTGACAATGCGGTCGATTTGGACGTTCTCTGCCTTGAGCCGTAAGTGATATTCCTTCAGGTCATCCAGACTGGGAACGACAAAAGAGATCTGTTGGATTACTTTGTTGCCTTCATCAATGATCCGTCCATCTATGAGAACGAATTCGTGGTGCTCCCGGTCTGGGTCGGCACTGAGGAAGATCATTCCACGACCGTACAGGTCTTCGTCGGAAATCTTCAACCCGATAACCCTCGTGTAGAAGTCCCGTTGCTTCATGAGATCTTCGGTGTAGATTCCGACGTGTCCCAATGATTCTACCTGTGCCATTTTGCGTTCCTTGATCTGATTTAATTCCGGAGGATTGTCCGTGGACAAGCTCAGCACGAACAGGGATAGAAGCAGTCTAGCATGTGCTTGATATCAGCGGCGAAGGGCAGTCCTTCCGATCCTTCGAGAGATTGAGCTTCTCGGTATGACTGGTAGAGATTGATAGATTCAGATTCGTGGTGAGCTTGTCGAACTACGTTTTAAAGGATATCAGCCCTCTTGTTCCCGGATTATTTGGACGTTGCCTTGCGCCTAGGTTTGGCCTCGACGCCTTCCTCCGCCAGGTTCACGGCCAACTGGGCCAGTGTGCGTACTGGCACTCCGGTCGCCCCTTTGACCAAATGACCGCTGGCCTTATCGGAGGTCGCCGTACCTGCAATATCCAGGTGGACCCAAGCCGCACCGTCCACGAACTCCCTCAGCAGTAACGCGGCGGTGATAGATCCGGCCTGACGGCCACCGCTATTTTTCATGTCGGCTACATCGCTGCGTATGAGTTCTTGGTACTCATCGAACATGGGAAGTTCCCAGAACTTCTCACCGGTCTGATTGCCAGCCTCAATGGTCTGTTGAATGAGTTGGTCGTCATTGCCCATGACCCCTGTGCATGCTTTGCCCAGGGTAGTTACCATAGCGCCGGTCAGAGTCGCTACATCCACCAACCGAACAATGCCATGCTCCCGGGCGTAACAGAGAGCGTCGGCCAGCACCAAACGTCCCTCGGCGTCGGTGTTTATCACCTCGATGGTCTTGCCGTTCATGGCTCTGACCACGTCTCCCGGGCGTTGAGCGGAGGCACCGGGCATGTTTTCACTGGCCGCTATAATACC
>CAZYBD010000223.1:0-5717 GCA_964645515.1 uncultured Dehalococcoidia bacterium
CGGAATCGCAGTAAGCCGTGCCATGGGGAAGCACTGCCGCGACCTCGCGGTTCTTGACTGCTTCCGGTTTTGGGATTCCGATGGTGACATCGACCCGCATGTCGTCGGCTGTCTTACCCAGCATTCGCTGGAACCCCAAGCTGCTATGGTGTATGGCGTCGAACACGGCCCGTTTGGCCGCGTTGGTGTAGTCCCTGCCGTGAACATCGACGCCCATCCCCATTTCCGTGATGCACCGTACCAATGCCATAACCTACCTCCTGGGCGGAAAGTCCGCATTCTAATCGTGAGCCCTATCCTCCTGTGTGTTGGAGTGAGAGAGCAAGCGTGGTCAATTAGAGCGCAGCCGCAGAGGCTCGTCAAGTTTGAGATCAGTTTGTGGCAGGGACGGTCAGATCAGGCAGCCGGCAGTCCCATCCCAGAGGCATCGTAACCTCCCAAACTCTCGACGCGACGGTGCACTGAGTCCCGACGCAGGACATCCAAAAGGTTCTGCACCGGGAGCTCGTCAATCACTTGGTCAGGGATGACCAGATCATACCTTTCGTATTCCAACGGGATGAAATGCAGCCCCATCGCCAGAGCAGCTGCCTTCACTCCTATGCCGACGTCGGCGACACCAGACGCTACGGCGGCGGCTACGCCCAAGTGGCCCCATACCTCGTTTTCGTAGCCAACGACCAGGCCATTAGGAATGCCAGCGTTTTCCAACTCCCGGTCCAGAAGGGCCCGGCTGCCTGATCCTCGCTGGCGGTTGATCAGCGACACACCGGGGTTTCCCAGGCTTTCTATCCCCAAGATGCCCTTGGGGTTAGCCTGTGCAACCATCAGGCCCTGCTGCCAGGAAGCGAATGCTACCAGCGTGCAGGGAAACGGTACTAAACGTGACACCCAGGTGCGATTGAAGGTGCCTGTGGCATAGTCGTACAGGTGGCAACCGGCCACGTGAGCCTCGCCCCGAGCGAGGCCCAACAAAGCGTCCCGGCTGCTCTCTTCAGCCGTGACTAATCGAACGCCCCGTCTCCTGAGCTCGGGCTCCAGAATGCCCACCGAAGGGTCGCAGCCAAGCATGGCCAAGCTCGGGGTTTCTAGGTCTTCCCGATCGAACGGTTGTACCGCCACCGAGTTGCCGGCAGGGCGTGTCGGAACAATTGTCCCTTCCGCCTCAACCATCGCCTGGCGGGTGCTGGCTAGCCCGGTCACGGGGCGGGCGAGAATCCGGTTTCCGACGCGGTAGACTCGGGTGCGGCTTGGGAGATTGTCTGGCGAGAAATCCCAAGAGGCCCCTCCCACCAACTCGGCTTCTATGGTCTCGGGAAATTCTTGCGTCAGGAAAAACAAAGACTCCACTCCCACTTCTAAGCAGCGGGCCAGTTTTAACGCTACCTCCGTGGACGGGTTTGCGTCACTGGCTTCGATGGCTGAGTAGGCTTGGCGGCTAATTTCCGTACGGTCGGCTACCACCTGCTGAGTGAGCCCAGCGGCCAATCGAAATTTTCTGAGGTTATTTTGTAGGTTGATCATCGAACCGAATATAAAGTATAATTGGCATTATAACAAGTATACCTTACATTACGAACAGAACTTGAACACGTCGGTACAGCGAATAGGCCTTGGAATGATCCTTATACTCTTGTTGGCAATGTCGTCCGCCTGCGGCACCGGCAGTGGACGTAACATTAAGGTTTTCGCAGCTGCGTCTCTGGCCGATGCCTTCGCAGAAATGGCTCGGCAATTTGAATATCACAACCCCGACGTTTCGGTGAAACTGAACTTGGCGGGCAGTCAACGGCTGCGCGCCCAGTTGGAACTCGGTGCAATGGCCGATGTGTTCGCTTCGGCCAACACAGTGCAAATGGACCTGGCAGTTGAGGCCGACCTGGTCTGGAGTTCGCCGGCCACGTTCACTACTAGTAGTCTGGCCGTCATAGCGTCTGGAAACGCAGAGACGGGACGGATCCGCAGCTTGGAAGACCTGACGGCACCTGGCGTTAGGCTGGTGCTGGCTCATCCTAGTGTCCCGGCCGGGGCCTACGCCCGGCGGTTGTTGGAAAACCTTTCGGAGGAGGGTAGCCCCTTGGGAAAGGATTTTGGTTCGAGGGTTTTGGCTAATCTTGCCTCCGAAGAGACCAACGTTAGAAATGTTGAGCAGAAGGTTATTTTAGGCGAGGCGGACGCAGCAGTAGTCTACAGATCCGGAGCGGAGAGGGCATTGGCCGAGTCGCCTGGCAATATTAAGTTGGTGCCTTTGTCTGCAGTGAAAAACGTTCACGTTACATACCCTATCGCCGTGTTAAACAATTCGGAGCGGCCCGCGTTAGCGGCCGCCTTTGTCGCCTTCGTGTTGTCGCCGCAAGGACAAGAAATCCTAAGCCGACACGGGTTTACACCGGGATGAAGGTGTACATCGGACAACAAAACTCCAGATGAATAGACTAGAAGGGATGTCGCGGGGCACTGGGCTTGCTAGTGTTTTAGGCGGTGGCGGGGCGGCCTTGTACGTGATGTTCATTGGGCTCCCGGTGGCGGCGCTCTTGGTCAGAGCCGGTCAACAGAGTGGGTTCTGGGACGCGGTCACGGGAGATCTCGCCCTGACGGCGTTGAGACTTTCTCTAACGACCAGCGCCGTCAGCGTCGGTGTGGTAGTGCTTGTGGGTACTCCGTTCGCGTACCTGTTAGCGCGCAGCGAAAACTTGTTGGCCAAGGTCATAGACACTCTGGTGGAGCTTCCCATAGTATTGCCGCCGGTGGTGGCTGGAGTGGCCATGCTGATGGCCTTTGGGCGGGGAGGCCTCTTGGGACAGGGACTGGACGACGCCGGGATCGCCATACCATTTACCACAGTGGCGGTGGTGTTCGCCCAGATGTTTGTTGCCGCCCCATTTTACGTTCGAACGGCCAAGCTCGGTTTCCAGTCGGTAGCCCGAGACTACGAGGATGTTTCTTTAACGTTAGGGGTCTCTCCGTGGCGGACTTTCTGGCGCACGACCCTGCCGTTAGCGGCGCCCTCGGTCCTGACGGGTCTGGGATTGGCTTGGGCCAGGGCACTGGCTGAGTTTGGCGCCACTATGATGTTCGCTGGGAACTTGATCGGAGAGACTCAGACGATGCCGCTGGCCATCATGACGGCCTTAGAGACCAGCCTCGACGGCGCCTTGGCGCTCTCGGTATTACTGCTAGCCGGTTCGGCGGTGCTCATGGCGTTATTAGGCGTCGTGGGACGCCGCCGGTGGGCGGGCCGGACGTGAGCGATTTGACCCCGAGTAGCGAGGTTGGCGTTGCTGGTGCCGGTTGGGTTCACTGCCGGGTCGGCGCTTTCAACTTGCAGATCCAATGGCACGTTGATCCGGGCCAAGTGCTGGTGCTATTCGGCCCGTCTGGCTCTGGTAAAACCACCACTCTGAGAGCTATAGCTGGCCTGTTGCGTCCATCAAAGGGGCACATCGAAATTGGAGACAGAGTGGTGTATGACAGCGATTCAGGCGCATGGCAGCCGGCGCATAAACGGCGCATCGGCTATCTGTCCCAACAGTACCACCTTTTCCCTCACCTCCGAGTGGCCGAAAACGTGGCGTATGGAGTGCCAGACAGGAGTTCGGAGATGGCGGGCACCGGAGTAGATGCGTTGCTGGAGGTCTTTCAGTTGGATGGGTTAGAGCGGCGCTATCCTTGGGAATTGTCGGGAGGGCAGCAGCAGCGAGTTGCCCTGGCGCGGGCCCTGGCCACCAGTCCAGACATGTTGTTGCTGGACGAGCCGTTTGCTTCGTTGGACCGCGAACTTCGGAGAGGAGTGCGCCGGGAATTGAGGTCTGTTTTGGCTCGCACTCCGGTTCCGGTGATATTGGTCACCCACGACCGAGAGGAGGCCCTGGCATTGGGCGACTCTGTCCAGGTGATCGACGACGGGTCGATGATCGCCCAGGGTGCCCCGCTGGAGGTTCTAGGTCAACCTGGTCAAGCCCGTTTAGCCCGTTTGGTGGGTGTGGAGAACCTGTTTCGCTTGCAGGTTGATTCTCGCAACTCACGGGACGGTACGATGAACTGTCAGGGGGAGGGGATCAGACTGGAAGTACCCTTGGACGACAACTCTTCCCAAGAAGGGATAGGCAACTCGACTCTGATTGTGGGGGTGAGAGCTTCGGATATCATTCTGGCCACCTCAGAGCCCGTCGGCTCATCTGCGCGCAACCGGTTGCCTGGCATAGTGACACTTGTAGAACCTCGGCCGCCGGGCTACACGGTGACGCTGGACTGCGGGGCGCCTCTGCGGTGCCAAGTGACCAGAGCCGCATTTGAGGAGATCGGAGTGCGAGAAGGCCAGCGGCTGTGGGCCGTGTTCAAGGCGTCGTCGTGTTTTCTGGTCGAAGACGCCTAGAACAAAAAGGGTGCCTGAGCCCTGCTGTGTTACGAAAGTCGTAATGGATGTCATGTGTGATTTGTAATATTGCTAGAGCAGACGGCGACATGTTTAGGTTGAATAAAGAGTATTCGTCAGCTACTCAAGGCATTTTGTTGCATATCGGAATTTAGTCGGTATAATGTTGATCCAGGCACAAGCTAGGTCATCTTGGACAGGTATTCCCGTCTCACCCTTCGGGTCTGACCCACCGCCATTGGTTGACCTAATGGGCCTGGTTGCAACCACCGTGGATCCGGAAAATCGAGGAGGTCACCCTGTGGCATTGTCAGACAAGACCCTTGTTTGTGTGGAATGTGGCGGCGAGTTCATATTCACAGCTGGTGAACAGGAGTTTTTCCAAGCCCGGGGGTTCGGCAACGAGCCGAAACGCTGTCGCAGCTGCCGAGCAGTTCGACGCACAGAGCAACGCAGTGGCGGGGATGGCATGTACCAAGACGGGCCCCGAGAGATGTATCCCATAACCTGCGCAGAGTGTGGTTCAGACGCCATGGTGCCCTTCCGGCCGCGGGGCGATCGTCCGGTCTATTGCAGCGACTGCTTTGGCAAGATGCGTACCGAAACCTCGTCCGGTTTCTAAATCCCCGTTTCGGGAATATCGTCTAGGGGCTGGTTCTATGACAGCCCCTAGTTTAATACTGCAGGACTCCTCCCTTCGTTACTCACGCCCCTAAGTGAGTGCCCGGCAAGTTGAATCCGATCCTGAGAACCGGCTACAATGGAGGTCATGGCAGTCTCGGAATTGGACCCGGCCGACTTTCCGGCCCCCTTAGTCGCCAATCGCTGCCGCTCCATTGCCCAAATGCACCAATGAAATTCAAAGATCTACAGGATTTCATCCGTTTTCTGGAACGTAAGGGTGAGTTGAGGCGCATCAGCACTCCGGTCAACCCAGAGCTGGAGATTACCGAAATAGCCGATCGGGTGATAAAGTCAGGCGGACCTGCGCTGCTGTTCGAAAACCCCGAAGGGTTCGACATACCTGTTTTGATTAACATGTACGGTTCCCAGCAACGGATGGCTTGGGCGTTGGGTGTAGAAAACCTCGATGAACTGACCGGCCGTGTCCAGGAGATGCTGGAACTGATGCACGGCCCGCCCGAGGGACTGGTCAACAAGCTGCGCACGCTGGGGCAACTGGTCCACATGGGTTCGTTTCAGCCCAAAACCGTCCTAAGAGCCCCCTGCCATGAAGTGGTGCTGCAAGGTGAAGACGTTGACTTATATCAGTTTCCGATACTCAAATGCTGGCCCTTAGATGGCGGCCCTTATATCACTCTCCCGTTGGTCATCACCCGGG
>CAZYBD010000224.1:0-5441 GCA_964645515.1 uncultured Dehalococcoidia bacterium
TTCTCCGAATCGCCACCTGACCTAGAAGAGGCGGAACAGCAAGATATACTATCCCTGAACCGCCGAATCAAGAAAAACGAAGACCTCAGGAGAGGTCTATATCAGGAGATTTCACCCTAGGGATCTCTCAGGAGGTATCACTATGGTCAATCGCAGAGATAGTTCTAACGAGTTAACGCCGGAGGACTTCCTTGACTCCCAGACCGAGGAACCCGAGGAGCGTGATCCGATTATCGCAATTTTCCAAAACGTCGAAGCCGGACGTGGCGAAGACGCTGCGGACGGCGACGGCATGCCAGGATCTCGTCCTGGCACCTTGCCTGTTAATCCAAACGCTACTCAATGGGACGAACCTTCAACTGAAGACAAGGGCTCCGAGACCGCGGAAGGCAGTCTAACCGGGGGAGGGGCTGACACTGATGCGGACAACGACGATTCCGATTGGGAGCCTGAGACGGAATCCATGGAGGTTCTGGACGACCCGGTCCGCATGTACCTGCGCGAAATAGGCCGAGTCAGGCTGCTAACTTCCTCCGACGAGCGCTCCCTCGCGAGGAAAATCGAAGGCGGCAAACACCTGCTATTGCTCAAAAAGGAGTTGTCCGAACTTGAAGGACAGCAGCCGCGGCCCTGGGATATTTCCCGGGGGTTGCTAGGCCGGATGGTCACCGCGGCTCCTCTTGTAGTGGCACTGTCAGAGCAGCTGGGGCTGCCCGGCAACCTGACGCTGTCGCAGATTACCGACCACGCCAAGCTGCGGGCGGCCATAGACGCCGAGGTCTCTGTGGACCTTCTGGCAGCATTGGGAGAGGAACTAGACGAAACCCCGGAAGATGTCTACAAAAAAGTGCTGGATCTCTCCTTAAGCTCATGGCTCCTTCCTCCCGACGCCATCGACGTACTTGAGGATTGCACTTTGGAACAGTTGGCCCCATCGTTGACCCAACCTGAGTATTTGGATCAACTCAAAAGGTTGGACCCGCTGTTTCGGGCCTATTTCAACCGAATTGACGCCGAGAGCGAACGGGCCCAGGCCCACTTGACCGAAGCCAACCTCCGCTTGGTGGTCAGCGTGGCCAAGAAGTACATTGGCCGCGGTATGGCCTTGCTGGACATGATCCAGGAAGGGAACATCGGGCTAATCCGCGCCGTCGAAAAATTCGACTACCGAAAGGGGTACAAGTTCAGCACCTACGCCACATGGTGGATCCGCCAGGCCATCACTAGGGCGATCGCCGACCAGGCCAGAACCATCCGAATTCCGGTGCACATGGTCGAGACCATCAACAAATTGATGCGCCAGCACCGCCGGCTGCTGCAAGAGTATGGCCGTGAACCGACGCCTGAAGAAATCGGACTGGCCATGGAAATCGGCCCGGAAAAGGTCGAGGAAATCCTGAAAATCTCCCAAGAACCAGTATCGTTGGAAACACCAATCGGTGAAGAGGAAGACTCTCACCTAGGAGATTTCATCGAAGACCGAAACGCCCCCGCCCCGGCGGATGCCGCCTCGTTCCAGTTGCTGAAAGAGCAGGTGGACGAGGTATTGCACACTCTCACCGAACGAGAAGCACGAGTACTACAACTACGGTTCGGCCTGGAAGACGGACGTAGTCGGACTCTGGAAGAGGTGGGACGCGAGTTCGGCGTCACACGTGAACGCATTCGTCAAATCGAAGCAAAAGCATTACGGAAACTTCGACACCCTACCCGCTCTCGTAAACTTAAGGACTTCCTAGAATAAGGCCGTCATCACCCAATTGCTTGTGTGTGATGAGGTCGACGCAGCAATAGCAATAGAAGAGTTAGTTTTGAGCGATTAGCATTGTGGCTTTTTTAGTAAGTGGCATGACGAATCCGTTATTATGTAACGCAGACTTTGACTCAATCGGTAATAAACCCCGCTTGATTTATTGTATCCCTCGAAATGTCGGTGCTATACTCGGGTGAGACGCCACATGGGAGGAGGACTCGTGGAAGAAACGAGCGTAACAAAATGTCTAAAATGTGATGTGGGTTATTTGGTGCCTCTGTCAGATTACGGTGGTCAGGGTGCTGCTGTTCACTACAAAGCTTGGGTATGCGTGAACCCGCCTTGCGGTTTCAATATCAAAATCCGCAACGGTGACATATACCTGAATGAGCCTATCACTCCCGGCAACATGAATGTTCCCCGGGCCCGTTAAGCAATAGTAGTCATTTTCCGATACTGGGGTTCCCCCAATGCTCCTAGGGTTTGGGCGGATGGTGTTGAGGTGTTTACAGGGGCGGTCCAAAACGGCACCTATTCGAGGGCTCCCCTGATCCCGTGATTAGGACGTGTAATGGAAGCCGGTTACGACTACTTGCTCCTTCGGGGCCGCGTCCGTCGACGAGTCGCTCGCGTCAGCGGTCTCTTCCTTCTTGTCATTGGCATCTTACTTCTTGCTGCCGTCGGGGCGTACTACGGCTACGCCGCCAAAGCTCGATCAAACCTCGATACTCTCCAGGTCGCTGTCGAATTGCCACCAAGTCCGCCCCCCGGTCAACCCTTTATACTTCCACCCCGGGTGGTGCCATCTTTCTCGTCGGCCGCCATATCCGACACCACGCTATACCCGGGTGAGTTTCTTTCTATCGACTCGTGGACCAGCCCTCGGGCGTATGAACCCCTGACGCTCCGGGAGCAAACGCTCTTAGAAGAGTTTATTACCATAGACCCGGTGGAGCATGCGTCGCTCGGGCCTTTCGCTCCCGCAAACCGCATGATAATTCCGGCTATCGGGATCGATTCTCCGGTAACCGAACTCTCGATTCTCGACCTGGGCAATAGCCGTACCTACGAAACTCCGAAAAACGTGGTGGGTCACATTCCCGAATCGGGCAATGCAGGGGAAAACAGAAGCTCCTGGTTTTTTGGACACACGGAGAGCCCACTACGAGGCGAAGGGTCCGTGTTCTTCACCCTAAAGAGCGTCCCAGAGCGTCTGAAGAACGGCGAATCGATTTACATAATCACCGATAACGGTATCGAACGGTTCCTTTATCGAGTCACCGGAACGCGAGTGGTACACCGAGACAATATGCGGTTGACGGAGTCCAACGGCGCCAACATCCACCTCGTTTCCTGCGTGCCTCGTCTCGTATATGACTACCGACTAATCGTCACCGGCGAACTAATCGCCATGAGGTAGGAAATTACTCCCGCAACCACCTCACTTATAATTGATGTTCAGCCTCCGGTTTCCGATCCTTCCCCATTTATCCGCTTGACTCGCAGCCGCCGTAGACGCCGCCCTAATATGGACACCACTTCGATTTGCAGGTGATCCGTCTCGACCACGTCCCCAGCCTGAGGAATTCTGCCTAGGCTGTGGTAGACCAAACCGCCCACAGTGTCCACTTCGGAACTGTCGATCTCAGCACCGAACATGTCTGCGAAATCCTCGGTGGTTACTCCGGCATCTACGACCACTCCACCACCGGCTTCGCGGACGATTTGTGGCTCCCGTGAGCGGGAAAACTCATCTTCGATCTCCCCAACGATTTCTTCCAGGACGTCTTCAATGGTGACCAGTCCCTCGGTGCCGCCATACTCATCCACCACTACCGCTATTTGCGTTTGGCGCTCCTGGAATTCCTCCAGCAGTCCGTCGACCCGCTTGGTCTCTGGGATGAAAAACGCAGGGCGGACCAACTTCCGGAGGGTAATCTCCTGCTCTGGCCCGACGAGCGCTCCCAATAGGTCCTGCCCATGAACTATCCCTATGATGCGGTCTATGGTCTCTTCGAATACCGGAAGGCGGCTGTGCCCTCTCTTCATAATGGCTGCAGCGACATCCCGCAGGTGGGTATCGGCTTCTACGACGTCCATATCCAACCGTGGGACCATGATTTCACGGACTGTCGTGACGTCCAGGCGCAAAATAGAACGAAGCATCTCCAGATCGCGATTGTCCAAGCCGGTCAGTTCTTCTTCGGTTATGGCCGGGCTGTCAGCATCCCACGAGAGGATAGCCTCCAGACCGTTGCCGCCGTTGTTGGCCGCTGGTGCTTGGCCGGTCGGAACAGCAGCGGAGGTTCCTATGTTCGGAATTGCCAGGCGCCGTTTGCACGAGATCGCCCACACCGTCAGCCGGTCAATCAAAAACAGCCCGACCAGCACACCGATCGCCATAAGGGCGATGGGCCACCACTCGGTGGTCGCCACACCGCGAATGAGAGCAATGCCTGAGAGGACGATGGCGAAGACGCAGGCGGTCCTAGGCCAAAAGAAGAACGTAGGCCCCGAGAACAAGGAGGGAACCTCATCGTGTTCAGACGCCCTGGCGAGCGCCCGCGAGTGTTGCATCAGGCTCAGGTAAGAGAACGCGAGAAGAAAGGCAAAGAATACTGGAGCCGATGGTAAGCTGTCTGTATCCAAACCTTATTATCTCCCAGATTTCCCACAATTGACGCTTAACTATACGGGGAACTCATTCCGGGAGGTCAGTCGGTCTTTTTGGTCCTGGCCTTTATCTTAGCAGGAACACCAACGGCCAGTCTAGCCGGAGGCACGTCTTTCGTAATCACCGATCCGGCGCCTGTGACAGCGTCGGAACCCACCGTAACCGGAGCGCCCAGCATGGTATCGCAGCCAATAAACGCCCCTTCTTCAATCACGGTTTGGTGTTTATCCTTTCCATCGTAGTTGCAGGTCACCATCCCCGCACCAACATTGACGTTGGCGCCGATGGAAGCGTCGCCAACGTATCCGAAATGCCCCATCGCCACCCCAGACGCGAAACGGCTTTTCTTAACCTCAACAAAGTTGCCGATATGTACGCCGGATTCTAGGTAGGCCCCGGGCCGCAAGTGGCTAAAGGGGCCGACGGCAACGCCCGCTTCCATAGTCGACTCCTCCAAGACCGATGCCGTTACCCGGCAGTTGTCTCCCACCCTGGAGTCCCTGATCATAGACCCGGGGCCTATTTCACAGTTTTCTCCCACGCTTGTCAGACCCAAAAGAATACAGTTGGGCAGTACTATGGTATCAGCGCCAAGGGTGACATCGGCATCTATATACACCGACGAAGGGTCTGTCATGGTGACACCGGCAAGCATCCAATGTTCCCGGACACGCTGACGCAAGGCCGACTCTGCTTGGGCTAGCTGCACCCGGTCGTTGACTCCCAAAGCCTCGGTGGGGCCGCCGGCCTCGGATGCGCGGACCACAGCGTTGTCCTCCGCCCCTATGGCGACCAGATCCGTGATATATCGTTCTCCGACCCGGCTGATCTTGACGCCTTTAATGGCTGGCCAGAGCCAGGCAGATTCAAAGCAATAGACTCCCGCGTTCACTTCCCTGAGGTCATCGCCGTTGTTGACCGATGCATCGACGGCCTCAACGATTTTCACGACCCGACTTCCCTCTCTAAGCACCCGTCCCAAGTCCGGCAACGAAGAGCCATTCGTGGTTAGAA
>CAZYBD010000225.1:0-3044 GCA_964645515.1 uncultured Dehalococcoidia bacterium
CCTAGTGGGGCCGGTCTTGATGGACATGGCCTCCAGCACCGTGGCTTTGGGTAAAATCGCTCTCTACCGTAGCCGCAAAGAGTCAGTTCCCTTGGGTTGGATCGTGGATAAGGATGGCAACCCCACCACCGACCCCAACGACTATTACTCCGGGGGGGCCTTACTGCCGGTGGGCGTGGACCAAGGGCACAAGGGTTATGGGTTGTCATTCATGGTCGAAGTGTTTTCCGGCCTGCTCACTGGGCTCGGCTTCGGAATTGACCCAGAAGGCCGCCACAACGACGGTGTGTTTATCGCAGCCTTCAACCTAGAGCATTTTCGACCCCTGGAAGAGTTCAAGAAGGATATGGGCGAGTTCGTGGAATTCGTAAAAGACTCGCCTCCCGCCGCCGGTTTCAAGGAAGTGCTTTATCCGGGGGAGATCGAGTACCGCACCGAGCAGACCCGGATAAAAGACGGCATCTACGTTGAGGAAGAGACCTGGAGCCAGATCAATGGACTCATAAGGTCGCTCGGTGTGGAAAGCCTGGTTGGTGAGCCGTAGACCACTAGCAGTGCCGGACGCCGCAGGTGAGGGAGGCACCGGCCGACTAGCCTAAGTTGATGGTCTGGTCGCCTGTAGGTTTTGCAAGACCGGGACATGGCGGTTTTGGCCGTGTCACTGACTTCCTAATAGATGCCGGTGGGACTGCGTAGCCCAGAGACACGTTGTGGTGGGTCTGGGGCAAGTCCTCGTCTAGTACCTGGGCCGCAAGGACCTTGGTGATCACCGGAGTGGCCGGTGGTATCACTCTGCAGCGACGGCGGGACCGTATTCAGGATCGGCTAATCCGCCTCCTTTATTAACGCTGGTGCTAGCAGTCCGGGGATTGCCAGACCCACCGGCATCATTTCTTCGACGAGTACCGGCCTGACATGGCGGAAAGCTCCGGAGATGATCGAGACTTCTGCTGGAGGCGCTCTCAGCACAGCCTGGCTCAACTCTATGAAACACTGTTCCTGCTTGAGACTGGGGACGACCATGAAGAGGATCTGGTCCTCTTCCAACGCTCGTCGACGCTAGGGCTGTTGGGCCTTGTACAGGTTCTCCTTAATGACTCTAGAGGTCTTGCAAGGCGGGAAGACCGAAGACGCTATCAGCGGCTTCCTGAGCGCCCCAGAAGTAGGGTATTTTGCCGTGTGCGTTCACGGTGTGGGCCGGCTACGGCCATGGAAATGGCCGTCTAAACTGCCTGTCGGACCTCGTCTTTACTGTGTATTGTCGGTTCCTGTCCGTTAAATCGGCTGTCGCTGGCGCCTGAGGCATGCTAGCACAAGGAGTATGGGAGGGTTTCAGATCCTTCTCTACGTTACGCTTTTCTTAGGCGCGCGCTAAAGTAGAGCTGCAATATATGCACAGCTTGCACGCCCTTGGCTGCTTAAGAGGAGCTGTGCTATAATCGCGACGAAGTTAAAGAGAGATGAAGTAAGAGAAGTTAAGACACAGTAAATGCTAGACGGCGAGACTAAACAGAACCTCATCAAAGAATACCGCCTCCATGACAAGGACACCGGATCCGCTGAAATCCAAGTAGCTGTACTCACGGAGAATATCAAGCAACTTACCGGACATCTTCAGGTCCACCGTAAAGATGTCCACTCTCGGCGGGGTCTCTTGGGTATGGTGTCAAGACGCCGTAGATTGTTGAACTACCTCAGCAACGAAGACGTCAATCGCTACCAGACACTTATCGCACGGCTAGGGCTGCGGCGCTAGGTACCTTTCCTAAAACGACACCCCAGAGGGGTGTTGTTTTACGTCTAGCCACCTTGGTCACGCGCTATCTCCCTTCGCATCTAACTATCATTTTCCTATTTTAGAGCGAGGTCACTCGGTTCAGATTATGTCTACTCAAATCGCAATCCCCACGGTCGTCGAACGCGAAATTGGCGGCGTACCGCTTGTTATCGAAACAGGTAAATTGGCAAACCAAGCCCACGGCAGCGTGGTTGTTACTTTGGGCGAAACCATGGTCCTGGCCACGGCCGTCATGTCATCCCGGCCACGGGCCGAGGACATCGACTTCCTGCCTTTAACCGTTGACTATGAAGAGCGGATGTATTCTGTTGGTAAGATTCCCGGTAGCTTCTTTCGGCGGGAAGGGCGACCGGGACAGGACGGGATCCTGGCCTCCAGACTCACCGACCGATCCATTAGACCATTGTTCCCTAAGGGCCTGCACAATGATGTTCAGGTTACACTGACCATCCTTTCATCTGACATGGAAAACCCGCCTGAAGTCTTGGGGATGATCGGCGCTTCCGCCGCCATCGGCATCTCACAGATTCCATTTAATGGCCCCGTGGCCTCCTGTCGCATCGCGTATCTCGACGGGCAGTATATTATCCACCCGACCTACGAACAGAGTGCCGAGAGCACCTTGAGCATGGTGGTAAGTAGCTCCCGAGACGCCATACTGATGGTGGAAGCAGGTGCCAATGAGGTTTCTGAAGACGTTATCCTGGAAGCCATCAACAAGGCTCAGGAAGCTAACGTGGCAACGATTGACCTAATTGAAGAACTGTCCGACAAGGTCGGTAAGCCCAAGGTCGAGGTCGATTATGACTCCGCTGGTGCTGACGCCGTTGTTAACAAAATCAAAGAGGTTGTCGGCGCACGCTGGAGCGACCTTCTTGCCAAGAACCCCGGAATGTACGAGATGGATGACGGTGAGCACGAGATATCCGCTCTGGTCACTGAAGCTCTCAAAGACGATTACTCAAAGACAGCCATCGGTGATGGTTTCAAAGCTGTGTTCCGTGAGGCCGTCCGCGGACGTATACTTCAAGAGCATGTCCGTTCCGACGGGCGGGCATTGGATCAGATCCGCCCTATATCTTGCGACACCGGCCTTTTGCCGCGAGCCCATGGCACCGGCTTGTTCACCAGAGGCGAGACCCAGGTGATGTCCATAGTAACGTTGGGTTCGCTTAGCTTGAAGCAGACGATCGACTCCGTCGGTCCTGACAATACCCGGCGGTTCATGCACCACTATAACTTTCCC
>CAZYBD010000226.1:0-2934 GCA_964645515.1 uncultured Dehalococcoidia bacterium
GACCTTCCTTCAGGATGTTCCTTCGCTGATCGTTGCCAATATGCAATGGACCGGTGCCGCGTGGAATACCCCCTCAAATTTAGCGTGTCCGAGAATCACGACGCATCTTGTTGGCGGTTAGAATGACGACGACTGAAACACCTACCAACGGCCTCCATGGCACGGCAGACGTAGTCCTTGAAGCGCGGAACCTGAAAAAATATTTCCCGGTGACGAAAGGGATTCTCATCTCCAAAGTCACCGGGCATATCAAAGCTGTCGACGGCCTCTCCTTCGAATTAAAGGCCGGCGAGACATTAGGGATCGTTGGAGAGTCCGGCTGCGGAAAGAGTACAACCGCGAAGATGATGCTCAGATTAGAAGAGCCAACCGAAGGCACTATCCTCTTCGATGGGAATGATATCACGCAGGCTGACGCCGCCGGGCGCAAAGAATATCGTAGTTCGGTGCAGGCTGTTTTTCAGGACCCATGGAGCTCGCTGAACCCGCGGATGAGAGTTCGAGACTTGATCGCGGAGCCGATGGTAATCAACTGGAACCTGCCCAGGGCAGAGGTTCAAGAACGAGTCATCAAGCTGCTTAACGACGTTGGCCTGAACTCTTACCACGCCAACCTATATCCTCACGAGTTCTCCGGCGGGCAGCGGCAGCGGTTGGCCATTGCCAGGGCCCTGTCCCTAAACCCCAAGATCATCATCTTGGACGAACCGGTATCCGCGCTGGACGTTTCCATTCGCGCCCAAATCATGAACCTGCTGAAGGACCTGCAAACCGAATACAACGTCAGCTACATGCTGATCGCGCACCACTTGGCCACTGTCCGGTACATGTGCACTTGGGTGGCGGTTATGTATCTGGGGCAGATAGTCGAAATGTCGCCGGTTAAGGAGCTCTTCGATAACCCCTCTCATCCTTACACTAAAGCCCTCATGTCGGCGGCTCTCCCTTCCCATCCGGATACCATCCAAGAAGAAATGATACTGACGGGTGAAGTCCCTTCCCCGCTAAACCCACCGTCCGGCTGCCACTTCCATACCCGGTGCCCAGTGGCCATGGATCATTGCGCGGTGGACGTGCCAGTGGAAAAAGAAATCTCTCCCGGTCACACAGTGTCCTGCCACCTGTTTTAACTTCGCCCTATCAATAGAACAACAATCAAACTATGCTCAACTCCAGCGCGTTGCCCAGGGGATTCCCTGCTGACCGTTGTCCGGTATTTATTGTTTTCAGCTTGAGACACAATTGTTCCAATGCTAGAATTTCCGCTATAGCGTCCTCTCAGCTGGGGGCCGATGGGGAGATGCGTGAGGATGCAGACCAAGAACCCTGCAAAACGAAAAAAGCAAACTATGTCGGCAGCCTCCATCGCAGAAGCTGTCGACCTGATGACCAAAGAGTATGGTCCCTTCCGTCAGGAACGGAGGCTGGACCCGGCCGACGAGATGGTATTCACCATACTCTCCCAGCACACTTCTGACATCAACTCCAGCCGGGCGTACGGGCGTCTGATGAAACGTTTCGGCACATTGGAAGCGGTAGCCAAAGGAGACATCGAAAATATAGAAGGAGCCATAGCTCCTGGTGGGCTGGCCAAGATCAAAGCGCCGAGAATCAAAAAAGTCTTGGCCAAGGTGTTAGAGCTAAACGGCTCTCTGGATCTCTCGTTTTTGCGGGAGATGCCGCTGACTGAAGCCAAGGCCTGGCTCCGTCAACTTCCGGGCATCGGCCCAAAGTCCGCCGGCATAGTGCTCAATTTCTCGCTGGGCATGCCAGCCATGGCCATTGACACGCACATCTACCGGGTCTGCCAACGTCTCAGTGTGATAGAGCCCAAAGTAAGTGCTGACAAGGCTCACGAAATACTTGAGGAGAAAGTCCCGCCGGAGGAAGTGTTCAATTTCCACGTCTCGTTCATCAACCACGGGCGGCAGGTCTGCAAAGCACAACGACCGTTGTGCCTGCAGTGCGTGGTATCAGAAGTCTGCCCGTCACGGAAGAAATTTATTAAATCGCATGACCAAAGGAAACCCGCCCAAGTCCGCAACCGAAACGACTCGAGGCCGCTTCCTCACGTACCTCTGCAGGAGGGCTAGCAATTGAAAGTCGGAATCATTAACGTCACCGGGTATTCCGGGTCGGAATTGGCCCGCATACTGTACCGCCACCCCGAAGTGGAAATTATATCGGTGACCGGCCGGAGCGCCGCTGGGAAACCGCTGAGTGAGGTCTTCCCTCACCTGTCAGCGCTAAGTCTGACCATCGACCCGGAACTGAGCGGCAGCCTAGACCTGGTATTTTCGGCACTCCCGCACAAAGCTAGCGCCGAGGCCGTTATCCCCGCTCTGGAGCAGGGGCTAAAGGTGGTGGACATCAGTGCAGATTTTCGGCTGAAGAAGGCCGACGAGTACGAAGAGTGGTACGGAGTCGCCCATCAGGACCCGACCTACCTCGAAGAGGCGGTCTACGGGCTGCCCGAGCTACACCGCGAAGACGTCAAAAATGCTCGTTTAGTCGCCAACCCCGGCTGCTATCCGACAAGCGCTATCTTGGCCTTGGCGCCAGCAGTGGCCGACAGGACCATCGACGCGGATATCATTGTGGACAGCAAATCCGGCGTGTCCGGCGGAGGCCGCAGCCTAACCATGACCAACCACTTTTCCGAGGTCAACGAGAACGTCTTCGCCTACGCCCTCGGAGGGCACCGCCACCTGCCTGAAATCACCCAGGAACTGGGGCACCTAGCAAAAACCAGACTGAACCTCACTTTCCTTACCCACCTGATCCCCATGACTCGAGGGATTCTCAGTTCCTGCTACGGAACCCTGACCCAGCCCGCCGAATGGGAGGGCCCGGACGGCAAAAAGCGGTTAATGAATCTCTATGAGGCCTATTACGCAGACCACCCCTTCGTCCAAGTAGCGACCACTCCGCCCC
>CAZYBD010000227.1:0-3455 GCA_964645515.1 uncultured Dehalococcoidia bacterium
ATTTCTTCCACAGCCACTACGGCGGAACCTGTTTGCTCCCAGACCACCATCATCTGAGCGACTACACCCGGCGTATGATAGACAATGTCGTCAGGGAGGATCACTACAAATGGTTCGTCGCCTACGGCGTGTTTTGCGGTGAGTACACCATGCCCTAGCCCAAGCGCTTCCTCTTGAATGACAAACGTGAGCTTGGCCAACCGCGAGGCCTCCTTCACTTTCTCCAACAATTCGGGGACGTCATTCTCGTACAAACGGTGCTCCAAGGAAGGATCAGGCCGAAAGTAGCCGGCAATACTTTCTTTCCCGGGGGCGCTGACAACGATCACCTCTTCCACACCGGCCTCGGCCGCCTCTTCGACCACGTATTGGAGCATCGGACGGTCCAGAATTGGTAAAAGCTCTTTGGGGACCGACTTGGTAACGGGCAGAAAGCGCGTCCCCAGACCGGCGGCAGGAACGACAGCCTTTCGAATATGCATGGCAGATATTCCTCTTCCTAGCCGGTTAATTCTAGCATCGGCACTGGCGATGCAACAACGAGCCGGATTGACAGGCAATTGCTGAAAACCCTACCATGATGGAGAGGCCGCACTAGATGGGGAGCTAGCGGTGCCCTATTCCCGCAATCCGCTATAGCGGGGTTGAATTCCTCTCCTCGGCTTGCCCGGTGGGCCGATATTTTGGGACGTGGTATTGAAGGGCGGGTCCCACGCGACGTAGGCCTGTGAACCCCGCCAGGTCCGGAAGGAAGCAACGGTAAACAGGACACTGCGGGTGCCGTGGGAGTGCCTGTCCTGAGTCACAACCCGAAACATGCTCAGTGGTCTATGTCAAAGGGAGGTGGGCGGCCTCATTTTGTGTATTATGCCAACTTGCCCCGTTGCTGGAGCAAGCTTATCCAAATTCAGCGGGTCGTTGGCCGGATGTGTGATCCATTGACAATCACCGTCTCAAAGGGCAAACCAAAAGGCCGCCCGCGGAAGTCCCTGGGTCAACACTTCCTAACTGACCACCGGGCTGTGGCTCGTATCTTGAATGCGGCGCACATCGGCCCAAACGACGTTGTTGTCGAAATCGGTCCCGGTCAAGGCGTGCTGACTCGCCGAATGGTGAAGCACGCCAAACGATTGGTGGTTGTGGAACTCGACGGCGAACTGTGCGCCGCTCTTCCGGGTCGGTTGGGTTATCCGCCCAACCTAACGTGTATTGAAGCCGACGCTCGTGTCGCCAATATCGGACCGCTGGTAGACGCTGAAGAGTCATACAAAGTGGTTGCCAACTTGCCCTTTTACGCCGCTAATCCGATCGTCCGTAGGCTGTTAGAAACCGAACCGAAACCGGAATTGATGGTGGTGATGGTCCAGCAGGAAGTGGCCAACAGCATGGTGGCGAGGCCAGGGAAAATGGGGCTGCTATCAGTGGCCACTCAATTCTACGCTGAAGCCAGTCTGGTCTGCGTTGTCCCTCCCCTGGCCTTTAAACCCCCACCCAAGGTAACGTCAGCAGTGGTAAAGTTGGTACTCCGAGATATCCCAGCGGTTGATACCTACGACGTCGGCGGGTTTTTCCAAGTAGTCAAAGCCGGTTTTTCGGCTCCACGCAAACAGCTGCGAAATTCGCTGAGTCACGGGTTGGCCGTACAGGCAGGTGTCGCTGGCAAAATCCTGGAAACTGCTAAAATCGACGGTGTTAGACGTGCGGAAACACTAGAGTTGGTTGAGTGGGGTCGCGTTTACCACGCATGGGAGACCGTTACTAAATAATGGAAGTTGACGCATTTGCCAAACTTAACTTTACCTTCGAAGTCCTAGGGCGGCGCGACGACGGTTTCCACGAAATCAAGACCATTATGCAGACCATTGATCTGGCAGATCACTTGCACGTCGAGGTTGCTGATTCGTTGTCGGTCGGGTGTGACTACCCGGAACTGGCTGGAGACTCCAATTTAGTCTGGCGTGCAGCTACCAACCTAGCCAGAGTAGCTGGCATCATACCAAAAGCCAAGATAGAGGTTACCAAACGCATACCGGTGGCCATGGGTCTTGGAGGCGGCAGCAGCGATGCGGCCGCTGCGTTGCTGGCGCTGGACAGGCTGTGGGAACTGGGAATGACGACAGAAGAGTTGGCGTCGGTGGCAGCCGGAGTGGGATCCGATGTTTCCTTCTTTCTCTGGGGCGGCACCGCTCTGGCGGAGGGGAAAGGTGACCGCATTTCTCCATTGCCTTCGGTGCCGCCGATGTATTTGACGCTGGTGTTCCCAGATATGAGGGTTCGGGATAAAACAAAAACGATGTATTCCAGACTGACCCCAGCAAATTACAGCGACGGAGGTATTACCCGGCGCATGTTGCAAATCCTCGCCGGCGGTCAAGCAGTAAGAGAGTCTGTCCGAAGTTGTGTTTACAACGCTTTTGACGACTTGGCTTCTTGGGAGTTTCCACTCCTGTTGGAAATGCGGCGGGAGGTGGCTGCCCAAGGAGGACCTGAACTCCACCTCTGTGGCGCTGGGCCAGCACTATTCGCCGTACCGAGTGGCGATACGGACCACCAGGCAGTGGCGGATACGTTGCAGCCTCGGGGCATTGGAGTCTACCTTGTTAGCACCGTAAGCCGTGTACCTTCTCCAGACTCAAACGAATGGGACGAAAACTAACCCGAATTTACCGGATAAGCAACGCAACCAAACACTCAGAACCAATAATCCCGGGAAATAATCACTAGTAAGCGAAGGGCTGACAAATGTTCATGGGCATCATCGAAAGTATTTCTATCGGAATGAACCCAAACATCATAGACGCCGGAGGGTTCACTCTTTCTTGGCACGGACTCATGACCTTCGTGTCGGTGGCAATCGCCGTAATATTGGTAGCCCGTTGGGGAGGGCGCGAAGGGCTAGTCGTAGACTCTATCTATTCTGTGTCCATGTGGGCCATCATCGGCGGCGTCATCGGGGCACGAGCGCTGCATGTGATTGACTTTTGGGACGAAATCTATCAGTACGATGTGATTAGTGTTTTCTCGGTATGGAAGGGGGGAGTCGCTATATACGGTGCAATACTTGGCGGTTTCGCCGCCGGGGCTCTTTACATATTGATCCGGAACTCCGACTGGTTTTTGACCATTTGGAAGCCCTTTTCACTGTTGTTGGGACAGCCTAGCAAGGCCAACTTACCGGGCATCGGACGTCTGGCTGATATCACGGCCCCGGCACTGTTGGTTGCCATGGCACTCGGCCGCATTGGCGATATCATTAACGGAGAGCACTTCGCCAAGGTGACGGAGTTACCATGGGGAATCATATACTCCCACCCAGATAGTCCAGGGCTCGGCCGTTCAGCCTCTCACCCCGCTGTCGCGTACGAGTTACTATTCGATCTGGTTCTGCTGGCGGCAATATGGCCCCTTCGGAATCGGCTGAGACCCCACGGTATGTACTTTGCTCTATACCTGGG
>CAZYBD010000228.1:0-3861 GCA_964645515.1 uncultured Dehalococcoidia bacterium
GTGAGGGCCACGAACGGGTCGTAGGTGTGCCAATAATCCCTGGGGAGTTCAGGGCCGCCTGGCCAGGGACTGCGCCGGCTGGCCGGGATGTGGGTGTGTTCCGGCACCCACATGGACTCGAATCCCCGATCTTCCAACAGCTTGGCCAGGTCGTCGGGCCGGATTGAGTAGTCGGTTGCGAACATCATCGCGCCGAATTCCATCTAGTACCTCACTAAGAATTTATGGGCTGCCTCGTCGTTAATCAGGCACGACGGAACAGGAATTGAGGCCAGTATAGCACCCACTCGGCATTGCCGATGTCATGGGGGTAAGGAGCCGACGAGTCGCTCCTGTGCTCGGTCCAACGGGCGGTACCTTCGTCGATTTATGTCCCCTTAGTGTCCACATACGCCGTGCCTGTACTGGGATGGCCGTTAGAGTCCATTGGTAGGGCGTGAGACTGCGCCGGGGTGGGATTAAGGCCAGTGCATTGGCGTTCAAGTTCTTGTTGTCAGTGAATAAATGCAACGAACTGGACTGCCGAAAATAGATACCGTCTAGAACACCACCACCGATCGAAGGACTTCTCCGCGTTCCATCTTGTGAAAGGCTTCTTCAACCTCCCCCACGGCTATGGTCTCGGAGATGAACTTCTCCAGCGGCAGACGGCCCTGTAGGTACAGGTCGATGAGCATGGGGAAATCTCTGGAAGGCAGACAATCGCCGTACCACGACGACTTCACGCTGCCGCCGCGGCCGAACACCTCCAGCAGCGGCAACTCAACCTTCATATCTGGGTTGGGCACCCCCACTAGCACCACCGTTCCTGCGTGGTCCCTGGCGTAGAATGCTTGCTCGAACGTGCGAGGGCTGCCCACTGCTTCGATAGCTACATTTACGCCGTTGCCTCCGGTGAAACCGCGTATGGCTTCCACGGGGTCCGTGGTGGTTGCGTTTATGGCGTGAGTGGCCCCGAAGTCTTTGGCCAATTCCAGCTTGCGGTCGTCTATGTCCACAGCGATTATGGTGTGGGCTCCGGCCAGTCTTGAGCCCGCGATGGCGGCGTCGCCCACGCCTCCGCACCCGAACACAGCGACGGAATCACCGCGTCCCACCGCCCCGGTGTTGATTGCTGCACCGAGGCCTGCCATGATGCCGCACCCCACCAGCCCTGCCGCTTCCGGGCGGGCTTCTGGTGACACCTTGACTGCTTGTCCGGCGTCCACCAACGTTAATTCGGCGAAGGCTCCGATGCCCAAAGCCGGGGATAGCGGTGTGCCGTCGGTCAGGGTCATAGGCTGTTGAGCGTTTCGACTGGCGAAACAGTACCAGGGCCTTCCTCGGACGCAAGAGCGGCAGGTGCCGCAGGGTGATCGCCAAGCGATGATAACGAAATCGCCAGGGGATACGCTGTCCACTCCCTCACCCACTTCTTCCACGGTGCCCGAGGCTTCGTGTCCGAGAAGAAATGGGAAGTCGTTGTTGATCGCGCCTTCCCGGTAATGAAGGTCGGTGTGGCAGACGCCGCACGCCTTCACTCTCACCAGCGCTTCGCCGGGGCCTGGGTTTGGAACGTTTATTTTAGCTAGCCGGACAGCCGCGCCTTTGGAGTCGGCAATTACGCCATCTACCTGGTTCGCCATGTCACGCCACCTCAATCTTTCGAGCTGTGTCGGGCTATGTCTGTTACGGTCCCTAGGCGCCCAAATTCGTTATCTGAGGGAATGTTAATCTGCTCCGGAAAGTTTTGTCCAACGGCGACGGACGGCGCTGGTTTCAGGAAGTTCCTTGAAACCGATGCGGGCCAGAAATATTCGGCGAGAGTTAGGCCAACGCCACTAAATTCACGGAGCTCTCAAATGAAACATCGCAATCCCGAATTTCTAGCAGCGGGTAGAGTGGGAAAATCTCTGTAGGCACGAGGCCCGTGTTTTCAAAACCACGGGCCTGGATTCCCGCGCAGGCGGGAATCCAGGATTGGCTGGGCCCCCAAGGCTGCTTTGAACCGGCCTGCCATACCGTAGGGCGGAATGAAGGATCTCGTAGGGTAATGTGGGCGTACCGGCGCCCAATCCTTGGGGTGACTTGTGCTGTCGAAGCCCTCGGGGTGTCGGTCCTTCAGTCGGCGAGCGCCTTCTCGATTTCCAGGGCGAACCCCATCAGGGCCTCATCCTCGCCCTTTTTGCCCATAAACGACAGGCCTACGGGTATGTCGTTTACCTTAGCGACCGGAATGGTGATCTGCGGCCGTCCAGTTGTCCCTCCTATACAGGTGAGTTTGAGTATTCGGTCCTGGCACTCGCGCCGGTCTGAAAGGGTTTGACCCAGCAGAGGGGCCGGAACCGGTGACGTGGGCATGCAAACGAAGCCGCCGTCGCTAAAGACTTCGTCCAGTCGCGCTCGTACAGAGTTTCGCACCACTGCCGCCGCCTCGACCTGTTCATCTGTGATTGAGGCCGCAATGTGATACCGTTCGCCCACCTGGTAGCTAAAACGAGGGTTCACTTGGTCGATCCAGACTCCTAGTGTCTCCCAGGCTTCACGGGACTGGAGCGTGTTCTGTTGCTCAGCCCAGTCGTCCAGGGCCGAATCAGCAAGCCGGACCGACGGCGAGCCGGACACCAGTGCCTTGATACGTTCCAGCGGTGGCCTCAAGGCGTCGACTACCGTCCCGTCCGCCGCTTCGAATAAGTCCTCGGCGACCAATAACTTGCTGGGGCGGCTCGCACGAACCGGGACCTGTAATATGACAGACCCTACCATGGCGAAGGTCTCCGCGTCGCGGGCAAACCAACCGATGGTGTCGTAGCTGGGCGCTTGGGCCAGCAGCCCTTCTACCGGGATTCGGCCGTGGCTGGGCCGCAGTCCGTAGAGACCGCAGAAGCTGGCAGGTATCCGGACGGACCCACCTGTGTCGGACCCCAAAGCGAAGTCGACCAACTTCCCTGCTACTGCAGCTGCCGAGCCACTGGAAGACCCGCCAGGCACCCGTCCCGGCGCTTCTGGGTTGATCGGTGTACCGTAGTGAGGGTTCTCGCCAAGTATTCCGCGGGTAAGTTCGTCGGTGTGCGTTTTGCCCAGCATGGTTGCCCCGGCGTTGACCAGAGTCTGCACCACCCACGCAGTATTGCCTGGCGGTTTATGGGTAGCTTTCCAATCGGGATTGCCGCCTCCAGTTACGTGACCGGCCACATCGAAGATGTCTTTGGCCGCAAATGTCAGCCCGGAGAGCGGACCGCCGGGCTTGCCTTTGAGGTAGGCCCGGGTGTCTGTGCAAAATGCGTTCAACGGGTCGTTTATAGTGGGTGAGGGTTGAGTCATCTAAATCCCTCCCTTGATGGGGCTGGATTGGAGAGTGATCCGATCAAGTGATTCAGTATAGCTGAGTAAGATAGACGGGAGCTAATTAAGGTTATTCGCCATACCGTGGTCCATTGAACTGTGAGAAGTGGCAGGACCGATTGAACGAGCTCGACTGGTCATTGCCGGATCTAACCGTTGATAATATTTACCCAATATTGTATCCGTGTTACCCATTGGTGCGCCAAATTCAACAAATTCCTTGTTGTTGGTGACGGCGCGGCAATCGAGTTGACCGTAACCAATCTTTGGCCCGTACTCGGCCGGGAGGCACCCTGTGCCGGGATTTCCGGCTACCTGACGATACGGTTGACTTGGGCAGCGAGTTCGGCCTCGAGCCTGGCTATGCCGTGACATTCATGGTAAACGGCTAAACCGCCCGGATATCGGTGACGAGCTGAGCCCATAGCGTGTTTGCCTTTCTAGAAGTAATTTGAGTGCCGATTGCCGTACCTGGTGGTAAACTGGGCCGCATTCAGGAGTCGGTGTCAGTCGGAGGGCAGCGTGAAATGCGTGCAG
>CAZYBD010000229.1:0-3846 GCA_964645515.1 uncultured Dehalococcoidia bacterium
GGCCACCGCCATTTTGATTACCAACAGCCTGGGCCGGGTCCGCCGGGTCGAAGAGCAGGTGGAGTTGCGTTTATCGGAAACGCCCAGGGGCGACGTAGCCAGGCAAGCGTTGGAACGGCAGGGTAGAGTGGTCGTCACGGACTCCCTCGACGACGCGGTAGACCTAGTAAACCGTATCGCCCCCGAACACCTGTGCTTGTTGATGCAGGACCCGTGGCAGTGGGTAGACCGTATCAAGCACGCCGGAGGGCTTTTCCTTGGCGAATACTCGCCGGAAGTTATGGGAGACTATATCGCCGGTCCAAGCCATGTTATGCCCACCGGCGGCACGGCACGGTTCGGCTCGGCACTGAGCGTACACCACTTCCTACGCACGATGCCTGTGGTGGGATTGCGCCCCGACGAATTTAAAACTCTGGGCCCTGCCGCCGTACACATTGCCAACGCCGAAGGCCTGGCAGGACACGCCGGGGCGGTTCAAGTCAGGCTCGACGCCATCGACCGGGAGGCACAGCACTTGGAACAGGAAGAAGTCCGATAAGAGAACCCCGGTCTGCCCCGTAATGAAGACGCCTAGCAAATTCAAGGAATCTGAAAATGGCCGCTATTAACCAGTCCTCACTCAGGGCCGCGATGCTCCCCCACATCCGCAGCCTGGAGTTATACCAAGGCGTAGAGTCCATGGAGGCCATGGCGGATCGCGCTGGCATACCGCCCGAGAAGATCATCCGTCTTAATGGCAACGAGAACCCCTTCGGACCATCGCCCAGGGTGGCTGAGGCCCTGGCCAACTTCCAAAACTACAACCACTACCCTGACCCGGAACAGCGGCAGCTACGCAACGTTCTATCTAACTACGTCAAAGTCGCACCCGAATGCATCGTTGCCGGCAACGGCAGCGATGAACTAATCGATCTTTTGCTGCGTATGTTCGTGGAACCCGGGGACAATATCATCGTTCCCACACCCACCTTCGGAATGTACGCATTCAGTGCGGGGCTGTGCGGCGGTGAGGCTATAGAGGTGCCCCGGGACGACAACTTCGAAATTGATATCGACGCCATACAGCTGGCCATCAACTCTAGAACCAAAGCCATTATTATCGCCTGCCCCAACAACCCTACTGGCAACATGGCTAGCGAGACGGACATCAGAGCCCTTCTCGACACCTCCGTCTTAGTGGTGGTCGACGAAGCTTACTATGAGTTCAGCGGGGTTACCATGGCGAAGCTCCTAGACCGGTACCCCAACCTGGTGGTGCTACGTACATTCAGCAAATGGGCCGGGTTGGCCGGACTAAGAATCGGGCTGGGAGCAATGCAACCCGATCTGGCCCGAACGATGATGGGGATCAAGCCCCCTTATAACGTTAACCTCGCCGCAGAGGTTGCACTAACCGCCTCCTTGGACGACATGCCCGGCCTGCTGCAACGCGTCTCACGTATCATCGCCGAACGGGACCGGATGGCCCGTATGCTGCTAGACATCACCAACGTCAGCCCATGGCCGTCTCAGGCGAACTTCATTCTCTGTCAGTTGCCGCAAGGCCGCGGTAAAGAAATATTCGACGGGCTCTGCAATCGGGGCATTTTCCTCCGTTACTGGAGCGACGATAGGTTGAAGGACTCGGTCCGGGCCAGCGTGGGCCTTCCATACGAGACCGATGCCGTAATCCGGGCACTGGCCGAACTCACCGGAGGGAAGAATGGCATCTAGCAAGCAGTCAGACGAACAAACCTCCAGAGGTTCTGCGTCCGGCCGAGACCTGATGAAACCGGTAACAAGAACAGCATCCCTGGAACGAAAGACGGGCGAAACGGATATCTCCCTCAGTATCGACCTGAACGGCCAAGGCAGCTATTCAGTAGACACCGGCAACGGCTTCTTGGATCACATGGTCAGCCAGATTGCCAGGCATGGTTTGATCGACATAACCCTGAAAGCGACCGGGGATTTACACACCGGATGGCATCACCTGGTAGAGGACGTTGGGATTACTATGGGACGGGCCTTCAACGAAGCTTTGGGCGATGCCCGCGGCATCCGGAGGATGGGTCAAGCCATCGTGCCGTTGGACGAGACGCTAGCGCTGGTCGCCCTCGACTGCAGCGGACGGGGCTACGCAGTCATCGAGACCACACTGGACGATACTATGGTGGAAACCTTGCCGGGCTCCTTGGTGCGCCATTTTTTTGAGTCGTTCGCTATTGAGGGAAAGATTAACCTTCACGCCAAAATATTGGCCGGTACAGATCCTCACCACAAAGCTGAAGCCCTCTGCAAGGCACTGGCCCGGTCGCTGCGAGACGCATTGGAGCCAGACCCCAGAGCCCCATCACAAATACCTAGTACCAAGGGCACCCTCAGCAGTTAGATTAGGCTCCAAGCGCCCAGCAACTAACTTTCCAACAATCTCGGTGGATTTAACTCGGGTCGATTGCTTGGTTGGAACGGGTGGTTTAGGTGTTAAGCCTCGACGATTACAAAACGCTATAAAGCAAGGCTGATCCTATGTGTAAGGGTGTAGCGCAGTGGCGTCCGCGCTTCGTTCGAGCTCCCGAGGTCAATATTACGGTATCAAACTCCGCCCATCGTCGGGGTGTCGCGTAGTGATTAGCGGGCTTCGTTTGGGACGTAATGACCGATGGTTCGAGTCCACTCACCCCAACCAATTGTTTGCGGAACAAGTCGACTCAAATACCATATTTGTTGAGGTCCGGTTCCATCAAATGGAGATTCCACAGTCAAAACTATGAATTCATTTGGCATAGCCCCTCGAATCAGGACGGTGCACCCAAAGTTGACACCTGCCTCAGGGACGAGCCGATTACGTACCACCTATAAACTATACTTGAGGGTTCAGCCGTGTGTTGTATAGGAGGAACCGTGGCCGATGATCCAAATAATTAATGGCCGGGTTGAACAGATCTGGCATCGTTATCGAGTGTGTTCGTATCCGGATATCCACGAGAAATGCGAGGCTGACCTGATTATCGGTTCCGCCTGTCCCTACCCAGAAACGATCGGCCTTTGGATCAAGGAGGAATTTGAACAGAACTACCGTCCATCATGACCATGAGAGGACGATTTGGAGCATCAGTCCCTATTCAATGAGCATTTGCAGAGTGAATACCCCGTCAACATTTTGGTCGAAATCGCCGCTCTGGCGGATCTGTACGACATGATCCGCCAGAGATGAGCGCAGTCTACAGTCCTCATGTCAAGTTCCTACGCAAGTGGGGGAGCCGGGGCGGGGGAGATGGGGAATTCAGGTGGCCGCTATGCCTGGTCATAGACGGCGCCGGCAACGTCTACGTGTCAGAATGCAGCAATGATAGGATCCAGGTCTTCGACCCGCAGGGCAGATTCCTGCGCAAATGGGGGAGCGAGGGTAGGGGGGACGGTGAGTTCATCCGACCTCAAGAATTGGCCATAGACAATATTGGAAACGTCTATGTGTCTGATCGAGATAATAATAGGATTCAAGTCTTTGACCAACAGGGCAAATTCCTACGTAAGTGGGGGAGCATTGGTACTGAAGATGGGGAATTCAGATGGCCTCAAGGCCTGGCTATAGATAGAGATAACAACATATACGTGTCAGATCGCGGCAATGACAGAATCCAGGTCTTCGATCAACAGGGCAGATTTTTGCGGAAGTGGGGAGATTCTGGAAGCGGAAATGGAGAGCTAAGGTTCCCTCAGGGCCTAGGCATAGACGATGAAGGTAACGTATACGTGTCCGATCAAGGCAACGAAAGGCTCCAAGTCTTCGACTCACAGGGTAGATTCCTACGGAAGTGGGGGAGCGAAGGCAACGGAGATGGGGAGTTACATTGGCCTCAG
>CAZYBD010000230.1:0-5933 GCA_964645515.1 uncultured Dehalococcoidia bacterium
CCGGTTGAATGCCTCATAGTAGTTCGTCTCCATCGGGACCCGCTTGGCGCCGAAGGGATAGTCCCTAGGGACCAGCATTTCCGCCACCACCGGATCGTGTACCCGCTCCCGTATCTTATTACGTACGAACTCGGCATAGTCCTCGTTAGCCGTGTCATCGGTCAACGTATCTTGGAAATTGCCCATCCATTTGGAAAATCCCCTCTGGGCCCACAGGTCCTCATACTTGGCCAGCCGCTCCTCGGGTGTCACCTCGAAGAACGACCGCTGGTCCACGTCATGGAGGAAGGCTCCGGAAGTCTCCTTGAGCTTGGCAAACATTTCTGGGTAGTCGGCCTTGATCTGCCGTTGGGTTTCCGGATCTATCTCAGAGTTTCGGAGCGGTGCGGTGTAGTTAGGCGTACGCTGGAAGACGGTCAAATGAGCGACTTCCCCAGCGATCTCCGGTATTAGCTGAATGCCTGTGGCTCCTGTGCCGACCACACCCACCCGCTTGCCAGCTAGGTCCATCCCTTCCTTGGGCCATCTGCCCGTGTGGCACCACGCACCCTCGTAATCGCCAAGTCCAGGAAAGTCTGGAAGATAATGGGCCGATAGTATGCCCACAGCGGTGATCAGGAATCGTGCTCTGGCCCTCTGGCCGGTCTCGGTCTCGATCTCCCAGCTGTTTTCAGCCTCATCGTATATCGCAGAAGAGACCCGGGTGCTCAATTGGATATCGGGACGCAGGTGGAATTTGTCCGCCACATAGTTCAGGTAGCGTTCGTTTTCAGGCTGACCGGAGAAGTGCTCCTTCCAGTCCCATTCCTGGAGCAGTTCCTCGGAGAACGAAAACCCGTAGGTGTAACTCTCAGAGTCGAAGCGGGCCCCGGGATAACGGTTCCAGTACCATGTGCCGCCAACCCCGTCTCCGTCTTCGAAGACTCGCACGGACAGGCCGAGTTGACGTAGTTTGTGCAACTGGTATAGACCGGTCAGGCCCGCCCCAATAATAATTACGTCGTATTGCTGGACTTCCCCGACACTGCCAATCGCGGTGGACGTTGATCGTTGTGAAGAATCTGCCATTGTCTCTCCCTTCAATTGTTAGTAACTGGCCCGGAATGGGGTCCGAACAGAATCCACTCGTCAGGGCGATCTCTGCCGACCTCCGATCCTAACAGAGTCATGCTTCAGATGAAATTTTATCGTTCATCCACCATCTTGTCATCCTACGGTCTAGCTATCACGAAGAGAAACACCCCGGACAATGGCACATGCGACGGCCGGTCGAAGACCAGGACGGGAACTCTGCTACAAGGTGAGTCCTTGCCACCGGGTTTTGTGCCGGGGTACATTGTGTCGTATAGAGCCTCTCCCAATTCACCTTTCATTTGAAGTGCAGGGACAAACTCGCATCCCCCGCCAGGAGGTTGGTCTTCATCCACCGACATCAACCCAATCCTCATGAACCGGAACAAGCGCCCGGAGCCGCCGTCTACACCGATGTAACTCTCTTCGGGCGGTTGCTGCGTCAGGCCCGACCCTACTGGTTTCACATTGCGGCCGTCTTCCTGGTCAGCCTGTTGTCGACGCCGCTGGCTCTACTCACACCCTTGGCGCTGAAGATCGCGGTAGACAGCGTTATCGGGGCCCACCCGCTGCCCGGCTTCCTCGACGCTGTACTGCCCTCGTTCGCTTCCAGTTCCGAGCGCGCCCTCCTGATTTTCGCATTCATCTTCTTTATCGCGGTTGCCCTGTTGACCCAACTCCAGCAGCTTGGAAGCACGTTATTGCGCACCTACACCGGTGAGCGCCTGGTGCTGAGGTTCCGGTCTCAGATCTTCCGGCATGCTCAACGCCTTTCCCTTGCGTATCACGACTCCAAAGGGACGGCAGACTCGACGTACCGCATCCAGTACGACGCGCCAGCAATGCAACAGATCGCGGTGGACGGCTTCATTCCAATGGCCACCGCCACTGTGACCCTGGTAGCGATGATAATCGTCACCGCCCGTATCGACTGGCAGTTGGCGCTGGTGGCCCTCGCGATCTCTCCCATACTAGTGGGCCTGATCCGTGTATACCGGCAAAGACTGCGCGCTCAGTCGCGGGAGGTCAAACGGCTGGAAACTTCCGCGCTATCGGTGGTCCAAGAGGTGCTGACCGCCATCCGAGTCGTCCGTGCCTTCGGACAAGAGAACAGGGAGGAGAAACGATTTGTCGATCAGTCCACCGCTGGCATGCGGGCCCGCCTTCGCCTAGCCTTGGGCGAAGGCGGCTTTGGGGTAGTCGTCAACATGACGACCGCCATCGGAACCGCGACCATCCTTCTCGTGGGCGTACTTCACGTACAGTCGGGGGTGCTGACCCTTGGTGAACTACTATTGATCATGTCTTACGTAGTCCAGTTGTACGAACCACTGCGGACCATCGGGAGGCAGTCGATTACCTTGCAGAGTTCATTGGCCAGCGCCGAGCGAGTCTTTGCCCTACTGGATGAAGACCCCGACGTCATAGAACGCCCGAACGCGCGTGCAATAGCCCGGGCCCAGGGAGACCTGACCTTCAGGAACGTGTCCTTTGCCTATGACGACCACCGGTCTGTGCTCAATAATGTGTCCTTCGAAATCACGAGAGGGACTCGGCTAGGGGTAGCCGGGGCCACCGGTGCTGGTAAGACCACACTGGTAAACCTGCTGAGCCGATTCTACGATCCCACATCTGGTCAAATCGTCCTGGACGGCATCGACCTGCGCGACTACAAACTGGCAGACCTGCGCGACCAGTTCACCATCGTCTTGCAGGAACCAGTGCTGTTCTCAACCAGCGTCTACGAGAACATAGCCTACGCCCGGCCAGACGCGGGGTACGAAGACGTGGTAACGGCTGCCAGAGCAGCCGATGCCCACAGCTTCATTACGCAGCTCCCCGACGGCTACAACACCCTCGTCGGAGAACGCGGCATGCGCTTGTCGGGAGGCGAGCGCCAACGAATTTCATTGGCCCGCGCATTCTTGAAGGACGCGCCCATCATCATCTTGGATGAACCCACCAACTCGGTGGATATCAACACCGAGGCCTCGATAATGGAGTCCATGGACCGCCTGACACAATCACGCACCAGCATAATGATCGCGCACCGGCTGAGCACCCTTGAAAACTGCGACCAGTTATTGGTGATAAATGACGGAGGAACTGTCTGCCGCGTTCCCAACGTACTTTCCTCTGGACTGGGATATCTGGACTCAAACGCACACTAGTCAAGCTTATCCGATGCCGGCTGAAGCGTCGTAGTAGGTCAGAACCTAGGTCGTCACCGAACCGCTCTCATTGCCGTATCCAATTTTCTGCTAGACTACCGGGCGCGAAGGATGGTCATACCTCAACATTCTCAGTGTCGCATTGCCTACACGCCAAAGTTCCCAAAGTCATCGGAACAACCTCCCGCCGAACTGAAAATCTGATCAAATAAGGAGTCCAACATGAGCAGCGTTATCAACGGCACCTCGACAAAGCCAGCACCCTCGTTCGACCTAGAACGGTTGGGGCGATTAATGACGACTCGTGACATAGACGGCCTGGTTGTCTCCACCCCTCTAAACATGACCTATTTGTCGGGTTACCATCCCACCGCTCCCAAAGGCGACGAGCCGCCGGGAGGGGCCGTGGTCCTTTCGCGGCACAACCTGCAGCATCCCATAATGATCGCTCCGGACATCTTTCTGTCTCCGTTCTTGGACGAGCCGCACTGGATCGAAGATTTACGCCCAATCCGGAGCGTGTTAATTCCGATCAATGCGGCCACAGAGAGGTCCGAGTTTTTCCGGTTCATGCCTGCAGCCAGGCAGGAAGGCGGGTGGGTACAACACGCCGGTGAGACATTTGTCGGCAGTCTTCCGGAGTCCATTGGCTCCGCCTTGAAGGACTTGGGCCTTTCCAACGGACGGGTCGGCTTCGACGACCTCAGGCTGGGAGCCAAAATATCTGGCTCTCTGAACGACGTAATCGATGCCTACAGCCTCATGATGCTGGCCCGAGAGATCAAGACCGCGCCGGAAATCGAATGGTTGCGTGAAGCAACCCGCGTGAACCAGGTAGCCATAGAGCGGACTGTCCAATCCTGGAACCGTGGCAAGCACTGGAAAGAGTTGGTCCAGACTTACCACGCGGAAATCACCAATCTAGGGGGATGGGTGGCCGATCCGGGTGGAGTATTCTTCGCCAATCCGATGGACGGCGACCCCGCCGTCCGCTTGAGGGTCGAAGCCGAAGACTTTGTGGTCCAACCAGGGACCACCATTATGTTTGACTGCCACGGCAGCAAGAACCAGTATTGTTGGGACGGAGGCAAGAGCTGGGTGGTGGAGGACGACCCTGGCCCTACCGCCAAAGCTACTGCTGCTGCCATGAGCGAATTGCAACAGGCGATGCGGCCAGGTGCCCGGATCGCAGACCTACAAGCGAAAACTTTGGAAACCTTCCAGAAGATGAACGTTCCCCAGTCCAATGCCCTGCTAACCTATTTCCACGGACTGGGATTGAGCCACGCCGATGTGGAGGCCATGGTGGTCGACAACGGTGACCCCAACTGGGCCCTACAAGACGGCATGGTGATCGCAGCCCACCTGCTCTATCCGGGAGACGAAAGGCAGCGCTGCTGGATTGAAGAGGTGTTCTGGATCAAGGAGAGCGGATCGGAAGCCCTCTTCACCTGGGGCAACGACCCCATCCCCACCGGCTAAAGCCGTGCCGGTCTTGGGGCCACAAGTTAACGACTCCCCAACCTTATTCAAGGGAGTTAAGACCGGATCGCTAGTTTTGGTCCGGGTCTACGACCTCCTGTAGCATCAGGAATACCGCTGAAGCGTCCATCTCCTCCAGCCCCTGCTCAGCGGCCCGTTGAAACAGCCGCAACGAAGCTTGAGAGGCAGGCAGGTCAAGGCCTGCCTCTTGGGCCATTTCCTCTGCCAAAGAAACGTCCTTCAGGACCATCCGCAATGGGAGTATGTTTTGGCTAAAGTCCCTGTCCATCATCCGCCGGCCAGACCGAGCCAGCGCGGCGCTCTCACCCGAGCTATTGCCAAAAATCTCCAGCGCCAGGCCTGGGTCGGCGCCCAACTTGGCCACCAAGAGGGAAGCCTCAGCGACTCCCAACGTGTTGATACTCCATAGCATCTGGTTGATGAGCTTGATTGAGTTTCCGGCTCCCGAAGGCCCAACATAGTAGATATTGGCCCCAGTAGCATGGAACACCGGCAGCGCTCTTTGGAAGGCGCTGCGGTCGCCGCCGACCATGATGGTCAAGGTTCCTTCGATCGCGCCCTTTACTAGTCCGCTGACAGGGGCGTCAAGGAACGAAACCCCCTTGACTCCGGCCGACGCCGCGATCTGCCGGGAGGTCGATGGCCCCACCGTGCTGTGGTCCACCAATACCTGTCCGGGGCGAGCGGCAGCGACTATCCCGTCCTCGCCCAGATACACCTGCTCCACAGTGAAAACGTCTGGGAGGCAGGTCAGTACAATGTCGGTAGCTTGAGTAACCCCTGCGGCGGACGAACTCGGCACAGCTCCTAGTTCCGAAATGTGGTCTACTTTCCCCCGGCTCCGGTTGTGCACAGTCAGGTGAAACCCAGCATGCAACAGGTTTTTGGACATTGGCATTCCCATATCACCTAAGCCGATAAACCCGACCTTCATACCGTCGTTCATGCAGTGCTCCTACAACTCGCCGGGGCTTCGCCTATTTGGGCCAGTGGCACCCCTTACTATACTAACGCCTTCTAGAATGAGATGATTAAGTCTATTGGATACCTAAGCCAAGACTGAATCCGCATATAAGGGAGCACCGGTGTGATTTCTCAAATTCGGACCTACACCATTAACCGTGGGATGATGGACCAGTGGGTAGACCTGTTCAACGAAAAACTGGTCAGCATCATGAATCAATACGG